>NZ_QGSW01000110.1:0-5420 GCF_003176715.1 Micromonospora sp. S4605 | reverse complement strand
GCTCCGCGCAGGCCCCGCCCGGCCCGGCCGCGTCGTGAACCGGCAGCGGGCCTGCTGGGCGCTGCTGGCCGTGCTGGTGCTCGCGCAGATCTGCTACCCGCTGACCACCGGGACGACCCGGGCCCGGCTGACCGTGGCCACCGTCGGCCTCGGCTGGCTGCTCTCGGTCGGCCACGCGCTGCTCAGCCGGGGTACGCGTACCGCCGTGGCGCTGGTGGCGGTGGCCACCGGCGGCGGGTTCGCCATCGAGGCGCTCGGGGTGGCCACCGGCTTCCCGTTCGGCAGCTACGACTACTCCGGCCAGTTGGGCCCGAAGCTGGCCGGGGTGCCGCTGGTCATCCCGCTGGCGTGGACCTGGATGGCCTGGCCGGCCTGGCTGACCGCGGTCCGGCTCAGCACGCCGCCCGACCCCGTGACCCCGGCCGGTGACCACCACCCCGGGTCACCGGTCGCGCTCGCCGTCCGGCGGATCGCGCTGGCCGCGCTCGGGCTGGCCACCTGGGACCTCTTCCTCGACCCGCAGATGGTGGCCGAGGGCCACTGGGTCTGGCGCGACGCCACCCCGGCGCTGCCCGGCCTGCCCGGCGTCCCGATCAGCAACTACCTCGGCTGGCTGCTCTTCGCGGTGCTGCTGATGACCGCGCTGCGCCCGCTGGCCGGGCCGGCGGTGGCCGGCACCGACCGGCGGGACCACCCGATGTTCGCGCTCTACCTGTGGACGTACGGCTCCAGCGTGCTGGCCCACGCGGTCTTCCTCGACCTGCCGGCCTCCGCGCTGTGGGGCGCGGCCGGCATGTCGGTGACCGCGGTGCCGCTCGCGCTGACGCTGCTGCGGACCCGCCGCGCCGACCGGCCGGCGTCCCGCCCGCCCCGGCGCGCCCGCGCCGACGTCCCGTCATGAGCGAGCGGACCATCGGACCCAGCGCGAAGATGCCGGCATGAGTGGCGTCCTGGCTCTGCTGCTCGGCGTCGCCGCGCTGACCGCGCACACGCTGGTCAACGCCGGCCGCTGGCTGCGCCGCCCGGCCGCGCCGCCGGCCCCGGTGGACGAGCCGGTCGCGGTGCTGCTGCCGCTGCGCGACGAGGCCGCCCGGGTCACCCCGTGCCTGCGCGCGCTGCTCGCCCAGCGCGGCGTGCCGGGGCTGCGGGTCGTGGTGCTCGACGACGGGTCCACCGACGGCACCGCCGAGGTGGTCCGGGCGGTGGCCGGCGACGACCCGCGGGTCACCCTGCTGCGCGGGGCCGCCCCGCCGCCGGGCTGGCTGGGCAAGCCGTACGCCTGCTGGCAGCTGGCCGGCCGGGCCGACCCGGCGGCCACCGCGCTGGTCTTCGTCGACGCCGACGTGGTGCTCGCCCCGGACGCGGTGGCGGCGGCGGTCACCGAACTGCGCGCCGCCCGGCTGACGCTGCTGTCGCCGTACCCGAGGATCCTGGTGGTCACGGCGGCGGACCGGCTGGTCCAGCCGTTGCTGCAATGGCTGTGGCTGACCTTCCTGCCGCTGCGCGCGATGGAGCGCTCACGGCGGCCGTCGCTGGCCGCGGCCGGCGGGCAGTTCCTGGTGCTGGACCGGGCCGGCTACGAACGGGCCGGCGGCCACGTCGCGGTCGCCGACAAGGTCCTGGAGGACATCGAGCTGGCCCGGGCGGTCAAGCGGGCCGGCGGCCGGATCGCGCTGGCCGACGGCTCGCGGCTGGCCACCTGCCGGATGTACGACAACTGGCCGCAGCTGCGCGACGGCTACACCAAGTCGCTCTGGGCCTCGTTCGGTCACCCGGTGGCGGCGGCCGTGGTGGTGGCGCTGCTGCTCCTGCTCTACACCGCGCCGCCGCTGCTGGCGGTGGGCGCGCTCGCCGCCGGGGCGGTCCCGGTGGGGGCGGCCGCCGCGGCGGCGTACCTGCTCGGGGTGGCCGGACGGGCGATCAGCGCCCGGGCGACCGGCGGCCGGTGGTGGCCCGACTCGCTGGCACACCCCGTGTCGGTCGTGGTCCTCGGTTGGCTGACCCTGCGGTCGTACCATCTGCGGAAGCGGCGCCGGCTGACCTGGCGGGGCCGCCCGGTCACCTAGGAGGCGGCATGGCGCGGATCGTGGTCGTCGGCGCCGGAGTCGGCGGGCTGGCCACCGCCGCGCGGCTGGCCGTCACCGGGCACCAGGTCACCGTCTTCGAACGGGCCGACACGGTGGGCGGCAAGCTCGGCCGGTACCGGCACGACACGCCGGCCGGCCCGTTCCACTTCGACACCGGACCCAGCCTGCTCACCCTGCCCGAGGTCTTCCACGACCTGTTCGAGGCGACCGGGGCGAAGCTCGACGAGTACCTCGACCTCGCGCCGCTGGACCCGATCGTCCGGCACGTCTTCCCCGGCGACGGCCCGGCGCTGGACTCGTGCGCCGACCCGGCCGAGTTCGCCGCCCGGATCGGCGCCGCGCTCGGCGACCGGGCCGCGGCCGACTGGCAGCGGCTGTGGCGCCGGGCCGGCCGCGTCTGGCAGGCCTCCCACCAGGACATCCTGCGCCGCCCGGTCGGCTCCCCGCGGGACCTGGCCGCGCTGGCCTGGCGGCTCGGTGACCTGGCCGCGATCGCCCCCGGCCGGAGCCTGCGCGGGCTGGGCCGTCGCCACCTGTCCGACCCCCGGCTGCGGATGCTGCTGGACCGGTACGCCACGTACACCGGCGCCGACCCGCGCCGGGCCCCGGCCGCGCTGGTCGCCGTTCCCTACGCCGAGCTGGCCTTCGGCGGCTGGTACCTGCGCGGCGGGCTGGGCACCCTCGCCGACGCGCTGCTGACCCGCTGCCTGGACCTCGGCGTGGTGGTGCAGACCGGCGCCGAGGTCACCCGGATCGACGCCGCCGGCGGCCGGGTGACCGGGGTACGCCTCGCCGGCGTCGCCGCGCCCGTCCCCGCCGACGCGGTGGTGGCCAACGCCGACGCGCTCACCGTCTACCGGGATCTGCTGCCCAGCCCGCGCCGGCTGGCCGGGCTCGCCGACCGCAGCCTGGCCGGCTTCGTGCTGCTGCTCGGGGTCACCGGCGAGTCCGGCCTGGCCCACCACACCGTGTTCTTCCCGCGCGACTACGACGCCGAGTTCGACGCGGTCTTCGGCGACCCGGGGCGCAGGGTGCGCGCCCGCCCGGCACCCGACCCGACGGTGTTCGTCACCGTCGCCGACGACCCACTGGTCCGCCCGGCCGGGCACGAGGCGTGGTTCGTGCTGGTCAACGCGCCCCGGCAGGGCACCGCCGCCGGCGCCGTGGACTGGCGGCGGCCCGGGCTGGCCGAGGCGTACGCCGACCGGATCCTGGACGTGCTGGCCGGGCGCGGCATCGACGTGCGCGACCGGCTGCTGTTCCGCGAGATCCGCACCCCGGCCGACCTGGACACGGCGACCGGCGCGCCCGGCGGGTCGATCTACGGCACGGCGGGCGGGCTGCTCCGCCCGGCCAACCGCGGCCCGGTACGCGGACTGTGGCTGGTCGGCGGCTCCAGCCATCCCGGCGGCGGCCTGCCGATGGTCACCCTCTCCGCGCAGATCGTCGCCGACGAGATCGGCCCCGCCTGGTAACCGGGCCGCCCGGCCGGCCCGCGACCGATCATCGCGGGGCCGCGGCCCGGTCCGGCGGCCGCTCCGCGTCGAGCAGGGCGCGGCGGACGGCGGAGAGGAGCTGACCCAGGCCGAAGGCGGCCAGCAGCACCCAGACGGCGGTGGCCATGGTGATGGTGCCGGCGGCGAGGTCCGGCTCGATCAGCCCGGTCAGCCCGGCCAGCAGCAGCCCGGCCAGGGCCACCGATACCCGGGTGGGGCGCTCCCCCACGGTCACCGCGCCGATCTCCCGCATGCCCGCGGCCACCGCCCGGGCCCGGACGTACTCGTGCAGCCAGGACAGCGCGCCGGCCGTGGCCACCAGCGCGCCCGGCGCGCCGACCAGCCAGAACGCGACCAGCCAGGCGACCTCACCGAGCCGGTCGGCGACCGAGTCGTAGACGTAGCCGAGCCGGGTGGTCCGGCCGGTGGCCACCGCCACCGCGCCGTCGACGCTGTCCGCCACCGCGGCGAGCAGCACGAACAGCGCCCCGAGGAACGGCCCGTCCCCCGGGCGTACGGCGAACACCGGCACGAGGACGCAGAGCAGCACGCCGGCCGCCGTCACCGGGGTCGGGCCGATCCGGAGCCGGGCGAGCACGTACCCGACGTGGTAGGCGAACCGCAGCCAGGCGCGCACCACCGGAGCCGCCACCCGGGGATCGAACCCGCCGTGCAGCCGGGCCCAGGCGGTCGCGTAGTCGTCCCACTTCAGCAGCTGTGTGCCCACCACGGATCAACCGTCGCACCGCGGCCGAGGTGTCGCGGCCCGTACGCTCACACCCGCGCGCCCACCTGGAGGTTCTGCCAGACCTCGCGGGTGGCCGTGGAGCGGTTGAGGGTGATGAAGTGGATCCCCGGCACGCCCTCGTCGAGCAGCCGCCGGCACATCTCGCTGGCCTGCTCGATGCCGAGCCGGCGCACCGCCTCCGGATCGTCGGCGACCCGCTCGAACCGTTCGGCCAGGGCCGGCGGGAACGGTGCCCCGGACAGCTGGACCGACCGCTCGATGGTGCTCAGCTGGGTCACCGGCATCACGCCGGCCAGGATCGGGGTGTCGCAGCCGGCGGCCGCCACCCGGTCGCGCAGTCGCAGGTAGTCGTCGGCGTCGAAGAACATCTGGGTGATCGCGAACTCGGCACCGGCCCGACATTTGCGGACGAAGTGCTCGGTGTCGCTGGCCACGTCGGGCGACCGGGGGTGCTTGTACGGGAAGGCGGCCACCCCGACGCTGAAGTCACCGGATTCGCGGACCAGGCGGACCAGTTCCTCGGCGTAGAGCACGCCCTCGGGGTGGCGGACCCACTCGCCGCCCGGGTTGCCCGGCGGGTCGCCCCGCACGGCCAGCACGTTGCGCACCCCGACCCCGGCGAGCCGGCCGATCACGTGCCGCAGCTCGGCGACGGAGTGGTTGACCGCAGTGAGGTGGGCCATCGGCAGCAGGGTGGTCTCGGTGGCGATCCGCTCGGTGACCGCGACCGTGGTGTCCCGCGTCGACCCGCCCGCGCCGTAGGTGATCGAGACGAACGAGGGCCGCAACGGCTCCAGCTCGCGGATCGCCTGCCAGAGCAGCCGCTCGCCCTGCTCGGTCTTCGGTGGGAAGAACTCGAAGGAGAAGGTCGGCTGGCGGTCACGGATCAGCTCCCCGATCGCCGGCTGCGACTGGGGAAGGACGGAGGGAAGACCGAGCGCCACGCCCCGACTCTAGCGGGCGACGCCGGTCGCACCCACGCCCTTCCCACCCCGTCGGACACCGGGCCACCCCGATGACACCGTCGCCGGGCCGGCGGGCGCCGGAGAGCGTCGTACCCGCGGGGTAGGAATGGGGCCAGCGCGGGTG
>NZ_QGSW01000129.1:0-5433 GCF_003176715.1 Micromonospora sp. S4605 | reverse complement strand
CACCGTCCGCGATTACGAACGGCTGCCCGCCCACCACGCCGCGATGGTCCAGTGGGCCATGGTCATCGTCATGGCCCGCCGCCTCGCCCGCCACCAGAACACCTGAAACCCTTATTTACCAGGCTCTGAGAGGCCGGAAGCGCGAAACCCGGCCCACCCACCGTCCGGAAGGCTGCCGGGTTCACTTCCAAGGAGCTACTGCTCCTGGCGACCGTAATGATACCCCTTGAGGGCCGGACGCTCACCTGCCGCGAGACGCCAACTCTGGAACGAGTGCGCTGGCGCTCGTCCTGTACCGAGATGCCGGTGGGACATGGGCGGCCCAATCCCGTCCGAGCCGCGCGGGTCCGCTCGGCGCGATCATCTGCACGGTGCCTCTCGGCGCGGCAGGATGGTACGCGTGACGACTCCAGAGGCGACGGGATACCGGATCGAACGCGACTCGATGGGCGAGGTGGAGGTGCCCGCCGAGGCGCTGTGGCGGGCGCAGACCCAGCGCGCGGTGCAGAACTTCCCGATCTCGGGCCGGGGCATCGAGCCGGCCCAGATCCGGGCGCTGGCCCAGATCAAGGGGGCGGCGGCCGAGGTCAACGGCGAACTGGGGGTGATCGACGCGAACGTGGCGTCGGCGATCGCCGCGGCGGCCGCGCACGTGGCCGACGGCGGCTACGACGACCAGTTCCCGGTCGACGTCTTCCAGACCGGGTCGGGCACCTCGTCCAACATGAACACCAACGAGGTGATCGCCACCCTGGCCAGCCGGGAGCTGGGCCGTGACGTGCACCCGAACGACGACGTGAACGCCTCGCAGTCCAGCAACGACGTCTTCCCGTCCTCGATCCACCTGGCCGCGACCGAGGCGGTGGCCCGTGACCTGCTGCCCGCGCTGGACCACCTCGCCGGGGCGCTGGAGGCCAAGGCGGAGGAGTTCGAGACGGTGGTCAAGGCGGGGCGTACCCACCTGATGGACGCCACGCCGGTGACCCTCGGGCAGGAGTTCGGCGGTTACGCCGCCCAGGTCCGCTACGGCATCGAGCGGCTGGAGGCGGCGCTGCCCCGGCTGGCCGAACTGCCGCTCGGCGGCACCGCGGTGGGCACCGGCATCAACACCCCGCTCGGCTTCGCCGCCGCCGTGATCGCCAAGCTGCGCGAGTCGACCGGGCTGCCGCTCACCGAGGCCCGCAACCACTTCGAGGCGCAGGGCGCCCGAGACGCCCTGGTGGAGACCTCCGGCCAGCTGCGTACCGTCGCGGTCGGGCTCTACAAGATGGCCAACGACATCCGCTGGATGGGTTCCGGCCCGCGGGCCGGCCTGCGCGAGCTGCGCATCCCGGACCTCCAGCCGGGCTCGTCGATCATGCCGGGCAAGGTCAACCCGGTGGTCTGCGAGGCGGTCCGGCAGGTCTGCGCCCAGGTGATCGGCAACGACGCGACGGTCGGGTTCGCCGGCTCGCAGGGCGACTTCGAGCTGAACGTCATGCTGCCGGTGATGGCCCGCAACATCCTGGAGTCGATCCGGCTGCTGGCCGCGTCGAGCCGCCTGCTCGCCGACCGCTGCGTGGTCGGCCTGGTCGCGGACGCCGAGGTCTGCCTGGCGTACGCGGAGGGCTCGCCGTCGATCGTCACCCCGCTGAACCGGTACGTGGGCTACGACGAGGCCGCCTCGATCGCCAAGGAGGCGCTGGCCAAGCAGATCTCCATCCGCGAGGTGGTGATCGCCCGCGGGCACGTGGACTCCGGCAAGCTCAGCGAGACCCAGCTGGAGGAGGCGCTCGACCTGCTCCGGATGACCCACCCCTGAGCCCGGCCTGCGGGCCGGCCGGGGGCGGTGGCACCCACGGGTCAGCGTCGGGCGGAGGCCTTGAGTCCGGCCCGACGGCGGGGCGGGTGTCGCGGGGGTCAGCGCTGGGCGGCGGCCGCCTTGCGGGCCCGGTAGGCGCTGACCGCGGCCCGGTTGCCGCAACTGGCGTCGCAGAACCGGCGGGAGCGGTTCTTCGACAGGTCGACCAGCACGTCGTCGCAGCCGGGACGCTCGCAGGTCCGCAGCCGGCTCAGCTCGCCGCTGCGGACCAGGTCGGCGATCGCCATCGCCGCCTCGACCGCCATCCGGGTCGCCAGCGGCGCGTCCCGGGGCACGGCGTGGATGTGGTACGGCTCGTCGTCGTGCGTGATGAGCTGCGGCAGCGCGTTGTGCTCGCGGAGCAGCCCGTTGACGATCCGGACGATCTCGTCGGCATCGGCGTGCCAGATCCGGCGGAGCCGGGGGCGTAGCTCGCGTACCGACTCCAGCTCGGCCTCGGTGTGCTCGTGCCGTCCGCTGTAGGAGTGGGCCACGAAGAAGGCGTCCAGCGCGGCGACGTCGGGCAGGCCCTCGCCGTCGGTGCCGTCGGTGTTGACGAGTGCCGCGGCGGCGATCAGGGAGCATTCGGTGTCATGGGCGAAGAGCAACTTGACTCCTGTCGGGGTGCCGGCCTAGCGTCATCGGCATAACCATAGTTTGCCCATGACGGTCCGCTCGTGCCAAGGAGAGCCCATGCGTCAACCACCCGCCGCCGGGGTCGGCCTCGGCCTGGCCCTGCTCTCCGCGGTCACGTTCGCCACGTCCGGCACCTTCGCCCGCTCGCTGATCGAGGCCGGTTGGTCGGCCCCCTCCGCCGTGATCGCCCGGGTCGGCATCGCCGCGCTGGTGGTGGCCGTGCCGGCGGCGGTCTCGTTGCGCGGAAAGTGGCACGTGCTGCGTCGTAACCTCGGCGTGCTCGGCGTCTTCGGACTGCTCGGGGTGGCGCTCGCCCAGGTCTGCTTCTTCAACGCGGTCCGCTACCTGCCGGTCGGCGTCGCGCTGCTGCTGGAATACCTCGGCATCATCCTGGTCGTCGGCTGGACGTGGCTGGTCCACGGGCAGCGCCCCCGCCGGTTGACCGTGGCCGGCTCAGTGGCCGCCCTGGCCGGGCTGGTCTTCGTCCTCGACCTCACCGGCGCCGGCCGGCTCGACCCGGTGGGCGTGCTCTGGGGCCTCGGCGCGGCGGTCGGCCTGGCCGGCTACTTCGTCCTGGCCGGCCGGGTCGACGCCGAGCTGCCCTCGGTGGTGATGGCCAGCGGCGGGATGGCGGTCGGCGGCGCCATCCTGCTCGCGGTCGGGCTCACCGGCGCGCTGCCGCTGCACGCCACCTTCGGCGACGTCAGCTTCGCCGGGCAGGTCACCAGCTGGCTGGTGCCGATCGCCGGCCTCTCCCTGGTGGCCGCCGTGGTCGCGTACCTGAGCGGGATCGCCGGCGCCCGGATCCTCGGCCCCCGGCTGTCGTCCTTCGTCGGGCTGACCGAGGTGATGTTCGCGGTGCTCATCGCCTGGCTGGTGCTGGGCGAGCTGCCGACCGTGGTGCAGCTCTTCGGCGGTGCGCTGATCGTCGCCGGGGTCGCCCTGGTCCGCCTCGACGAGCTGCGCGGGACGGACCTGGTTCCGGCGGCGGACACCGATCCGGCCCGACCCGTCCTCGCCGCCGACCGCTGACCCTCGGCCCAGCGGGCCCCGATCGGGTGGTCGTGGCGCCGCCGGGGATCGGGATGCGGCATCCTGGGCTGTCGACCCTGTCCGAAGACCCTGTTCGCCGCATATCGAGTCGATCACTCGGCCGTTCGCGAGCGGCGCCAGCCGCGCCCGGCCAGGGCGGACCGGATTTCGCGCAGCACCCCCGGGAAGTCCCGGTGCAGCCGGCGGCTGGTCACGTGCAGCACCAGCCATCCGGCGGCGACGAGCTGGTTGAGCCGCCGACGGTCGGCGTGCAGCTGATCGGGGTCGGCGTGCCAGTGCCCGTCGTACTCCACGGCGACCCGATAGTCGGGCCAGGCGAGGTCAGGGTGGAGCACGAGGCCGTTCGGCAGGCGGACGGGGTGCTGTACGACCGGCCGGGGCAGCCCGGCGAACATCAGCCGAACGCGCAGGTGGGATTCCGGCGGAGACTGGGCACCGGGATCGGCCAGGTCGAACACCCAACGGGCCCGCCCTCCGCCGGGCCGTTCGGCGTTCTGACGGGCGATGTCCGCCAAGGCGGCGCGAGTCGTCAGCCCTCGCGCGAGCAGAGTGTCGATGATCCCCACCGCGCGGACCGGATCAAGCCACACCGCCGTCTCCCAGGCGGCCCGGGCGGGACCCGTCCGCGGCGGATCGAATACGACGGTCCCAGCGGAGCGGGTCACGTCTGGTGCGGCCATCGAGTGCACGCGCAGCCCTCGCTGACTCCGTAGCCCGACGCCGCGGGGAACGATCACGTGGACGTGATCGGTGAAGCCGGCGGCGTGCTCGACCCCGTGCAGGTAGGCGGCGGACGGCCCGGCGATCGCCGCGTCGGCGGGTAACTGGAGCGCCGCCGCTCGACAGGCGAGGGCGTGATCGCGGTCGAGCCGGGTGTCGGCGTAGACGTCGCGACGCAGCCGGACCCAGGCGGCACTGCGGAGCTGATGCGAGGTGAGCAGGCCGCGGCGGACCGCCTCAGAACCGCGAAAGACCTGCCAGGCCAGGGCGGCCGGGCGGGATGGGATCGAGGGCATGCCGACCAGCGTGGGGCCCGTCCACCCACCCCCGACACCCCTGTGGACAACCGGCCGCCGGGCGGGCTACGCCGCTTGTGGATAACTCATCCGGCGGCCATCGGACGTGGTATGAGCGTGACTGATCAACTCCGTGTGCGGTATGTCGCGCCTTCCTCGGGGTCCGGACACCGCGAGATGCCGCATCCGGGGCGGCCGGCGGGCCGGGCCGGGTCAGGCGAGGGCGGTGGCGATGGCCTGGGCGGCGGCGAGGACCTGGGCACCGACCGCGTCGGTGTCCAGCGGGGCCAGCGCCACCACGCCGACGCTCGCCTCCAGGCCGGGCACCCCGAGCACCGGGGCGGCCACCCCGTACGCCCCGGACTGGAGTTCGCCGGCGCTGCTCACCGGGCCGGCGGCGCCCGACCGACCGGCGAGGATGGCCCGCCCGGCCGCCCCGCGCTCCAGCGGATGCCGGGCCCCGGTCCGGTACGCGACGTGGAACGACGTCCAGCTCGGCTCGACCACCGCGATGGCGACCCCCTCGCCGCCCTCGACGACGGTCAGGTGGGCGGTGGCGCCCGCCTGCTCGGCCAGCCGGCGCAGCGCGGGCAGCGCCCCCTCGGCGAGCAGCGGCTGGGCCCGCCGGGCCAGGTGCAGCACCCCGGCGCCGAGGCGCAGCCGGCCCTCCCCGTCGCGGCGCAACATGCCGTGCCCGGTCAGCGCGCCGACCAGGCGGTAGACCGCGGCCCGGCCGATGCCCAGCCGGTTCGCCGCCTCGGTGACGGTCAGCCCGCCCGGCGCGTCGGCCACGAGGTGCAGCAGTCGCAGCCCTCGGTCCAGGGTCTGCGCGGTCTCCCCGCCACCGGACGCCCGGTCGCCGGGCGGCTGGGTGGGACGGTCGCCGGG
>NZ_QGSW01000196.1:0-5440 GCF_003176715.1 Micromonospora sp. S4605 | reverse complement strand
GCCCAGCTCCCGGTCGCGCAGCCGCTCGTCCCGGACGACCGGGAGGTCGGTGCCGGCCAGCGCCAGCTCGGCGGTGCGCACCGCGCGCAGGTACGGCGACACCACCGCCAGGTCGGGCCGGCGGGGCGACCGGGCACGTGGGGCGGGGCCGGCACGACGCGGCGCGGAGACCGGGTCGGCAGCGGCCGGCGCCGGGCACGCGGAGGCCGGGCCGGGGTCGCCGGCCCGGCCCCGGTCGAGGTCAGCGACCTTCCTGCTGGAGGCGGTTCATCAACATCTGCTTGCCCTGGTCGCCGGCCTTGCGGTTGTTCTCCTGGATCTTGCGGAACCAGGTGGCGAGCTCCGTGTCGCCCCGGGCGTCGGCGTCGGCGATGTACGTCTCCATCCGGTACACGTGCTCCAGCGACATCTGCAACGTGTGGATGAGGTCGTAGTTCTTGTCCCTCACCGGGCTCATCTGTTCCTTGGTCATGGTCGCCACGGCGCAACCTCCCCTGTCGGTCATCGTGGAGCCAGCGCTTACCCGGCCGGGCCGGGTTCACGCCCGCCGGACGGCCGCCAGGGCCCGACCCCGCGCCGGCCGGCGTCGGCCGACCACCGGGCCGGGCCGCCGCGCCCGGGCGATTACCCGCCGGGACGCCCGGGTACGGGTTGCCCCATGGAACTGGCAGCGCTCTGGATCGTCCGGCACGGCGAGAGCACGGCGAACGTGGCGGCGAGCGCGGCCGAACGCTCCGGCGCCGAGCTGATCGACCTCACCCACCGGGACGCCGACGTGCCGCTCTCGGCCACTGGCGAGGAGCAGGCCCGGGCCACCGGCCGGTGGCTGGCCGGGCTGCCCGCGTCGCGCCGGCCCGACCTGGCGGTGGTGTCGCCGTACCTGCGCGCGGTGCGCACCGCCGAGCTGGCGCTGGCCGGCACCGACATCCCGGTCGTCCGGGACGAGCGGCTGCGCGACCGGGAGCTGGGCATCCTCGACGGGCTCACCGGCCACGGGGTACGCCAACGGCTGCCGGAGGAGGCGGCGCGCCGGGCCCGGCTCGGCAAGTTCTACTACCGGCCGCCGGGCGGAGAGTCCTGGACGGACGTGGCGCTGCGGCTGCGTACCCTCCTCGGCGACCTGCGACGCGACCACCCGGGCCGGCGGGTGCTGCTCTTCGGCCACGACGCGCTGGTCTTCCTCACCCGCTACCTGGTCGAGCAGCTCACCGAGGCGGAGCTGATGGCGCTGACCCACGGGCAGGTCATCGCGAACTGCTCGATCACCGGCTGGTCCGCCGACGCGCGCGGCCGGCTGACCCTCGACGTGTTCAACGACGTCGCCCACCTGCGCCAGCAGGGCGCGCCGCCGACCCGGGAGGACGAGGTCCATGCCGAACCGGTCTGACACCCCGGTCATCACCCCGCGGCTGCTGCGGGACTGGGCGCTGCCCGTGCCGACCGGCGGCAAGGAGGCCCGCGGCACGGTGCTGGTGGTGGGCGGCTCCCGGTTCACCCCGGGCGCGGTGCTGCTGGCCGGGGTGGCCGCGCTGCGGGCCGGCGCCGGCGTGCTGCAACTGGCCGCCGCCGAGTCCACCGCCGCCGCGCTGAGCATCCAGGTGCCGGAGGCGCTGGTGGTGGGGCTGCCGGAGACCGCGGACGGCGCGGTCGCGGGCCAGCCCGGCGACCGGTTGACCGAGCTGGTGGCCGAGGCGGACGTGGTCGCCGTCGGCCCCGGCCTCAAGGAGATCGACGAGACCCGCTCGCTGCTCGGCCTGGTGCTCGACGCGGCCGGCCCGGAGACCGCGCTGGTGCTCGACGCGTACGCCCTGGGCGCGCTCAGCCACTGCCCGGACCTGCTGGTCGGCTCGGGCCGACCGGTGGTGCTGACCCCGAACCTGACCGAGGCGCGGCACCTGCTCGGCCGGGAGCCCGGCGACGACCTGGACGCCGAGGCGGCCGAGCTGGCGCGGCGGTACGACGCCGTGGTCTCCCTCTACGGCCACATCGCCACGCCGGACGGGCGCGGTTGGCGGGAGGAGAGCGGCGACGCGGGCCTCGGCACCTCGGGCAGCGGCGACGTCCGGGCCGGGCTGCTGGCCGGGCTGCTCTCCCGGGGCGCCGAGCCGGCGCAGGCCGCGTGCTGGGCCGCGTTCGCCCACGCGGTCAGCGGGCAGCGGCTGGTGCCCCGGTTCGGCCGGATCGGTTTCCTCGCCCGCGAGCTGCTCGACGAGATCCCGCACACGCTCGCCACCGTCTGACACCTTTTGTCCGCCCGAGCGGGTGTGTGTAACGCCACACCGACTCCCAGCGCTTGTTGCACAGAGGCAAGCATCCTGCCTGCTTCTCGCCGGTCCGCGCTCCCCCGAGGGCGCGTCAACCGGCGGGTAACGGCCCCTGGGAGTCTGTGTGAAGAACCTCCGTCGCAAGACACTGGCCGCCGCGTCCGCCATGACGCTCGGCGTCGGTCTGGCCGTCACCGGTGGGCTCGCGCCCGCCGCGGCGGCCGCCGGCCCGGACACCACGTTCCTGGTCCTCGCGCCGCAGGGCGCGAAGACCGACAAGGCGGCGGCCCGGGTGGCCGCCGCCAAGGGCACGGTGGTGGCCAGCTACGACCAGATCGGCGTGCTCGTCGTCCGCTCGACCAACCCCGACTTCGCCACCGACGTGGCGGGCGCGGGCGTCGAGTCGGTGGCGTCCACCGCCGGCCTGGGCACCGCCCTCGACGAGGGCGAGACCGTCGAGGTGGCCGCGGCCGACGCCGTGGCCGCCACCGCGGATCCGACCAAGGAGCCGCTCTTCGGTCAGCAGTGGGACATGCCGATGATCGGCGTCCCGCAGGCCCACGCGATCAACGCCGGCAGCGCCGACGTGGTGGTGGGCGTGCTGGACAGCGGCATCTCCAGCAGCCACCCCGACCTGGCCAACCAGATCGCGAAGGACAAGAGCGCGTCCTGCATCGGCGGTGTCGCCGACACCACCGAGGCGGCCTGGAACCCGACCACCTCCGACCACGGCACCCACGTGGCCGGCACCATCGCCGCCGGCGTCAACGGCGTCGGGGTGACCGGGGTGGCGCCGGGCGTCAAGGTGGCCGCCGTCAAGGTGGTCAACGACGACCAGTTCATCTACCCGGAGGCCGCGATCTGCGGCTTCGTCTGGGCCGCCGAGCACGGCATGCGGGTGACGAACAACAGCTACTACATCGACCCGTGGGAGCTGAACTGCCGCAACGACGCCCGGCAGCGTCCGGTGTGGCAGGCCGTGCAGCGGGCCATCCGCTACTCGCAGTCCAAGGGCGTGCTCACCGTCGCGTCCGCGGGGAACTCGAACTGGGACCTCGCGCACAAGAACTACGACGACGACCGACCCAACGACGGCAGCTACCCGGACGAGTCCGCCGAGCTCAACAGCGCCTGCCTCGTCCTGCCGGGTGAGGCGCCGGGCGTACTGACCGTCTCGGCGGTCGGCCCGACCGGGGAGAAGAGCTACTACTCCTCGTACGGCCAGGGCGTGGTCGAGGTGACGGCGCCGGGCGGCGACACCCGGTTCCGCACCCAGGGTGCCCGGTCGACGATCACCGACGGCATCCTGTCGACCACCTTCAACACCACCACCCGCACCAACGGGTGGGGCTACAAGCAGGGCACCTCGATGTCCAGCCCGCACGCCGCCGGCGTGGCCGCGCTGGCCCTGTCCGCCCACCCGGGCATGACGCCGGGCCAGCTCAGCTCGTTCCTGCAGCGCACGGCCGAGACGACGGCCTGCCCGGAGGGGGTCTACAACCCGGTGCCGCTGATCGCGGCCGGCCCGAACGCGTACGACGCCACCTGCTCCGGCGGGGCGCGTAACTCGTTCTACGGCGCGGGCATGGTCAGCGCGTACAACGTGGTGCGGTAGCCGACGGCACGACCAGTGGTGGGGCCCGGCGGTGATCCGCCGGGCCCCACCCGCTTGGGCATACCAGTTTCCGCAGCTCACCGCGGGGGTACCGGACGAGCATCCGTCGAACCTAGGAGGTCACCCGGTGTCCACCGATGCCATCGTCCTGCTCAAGGAGGACCACAAGGAGATGCGCCGCCTGTTCAAGGCCTTCCAGGATGCCGAGGAGGGGCCGGCGAGCAAGCGGAAGCAGTTGGTGGGTCAGATCATCGAGGCGCTCACCGTGCACACGTACCTGGAGAACGAGGTGATGTACCCGGAGGTCCGCAAGCTCCTGCCGGACCTGGAGGACGACATCCTCGAGTCGTACGAGGAGCACCACGTCGCCGACCTGCTCTGCGCCGAACTGTTCACCATGGACGCCGAGGACGAGCACTTCACCGCCAAGACCACTGTGCTGATCGAGAACGTGCTGCACCACGTCGAGGAGGAGGAGCAGGAGTGGTTCCCGAAGGTGCGCGAGGCGCTCGGCCGTAAGCAGTTGCAGGAGATCGGCGAGCGGATGATCGAGCTGCGTGACGGCGCCCCCCGCAAGCCCACCGACCCGAAGGCGCTCAAGAAGTCGCTGCACGCGGTGACCGCCTGAGCGGTGACGGCGCGGCGGGCCCCGGCGCGGCGGGGCCCGCCGTCATGCCGGGGGCGCCGGCAGGATCCGCCGCGGCCGCCCCGGCGGTACGGTGCGCTGCCGCCACTCCCGCGGGTAGCCCACCGAGACCTCCTCGAACCGGACGCCGTCGTGCCAGGTTGTCCGGGGGATGTGCAGGTGCCCGTAGACCACCGCGGCGGCGTCGAAGCGCAGGTGCCAGTCGGCGGTGGCCTCGGTGCCGCACCACTGGGCGAAGATCGGGTAGCGCAGGATCCGGGTCGGCTCGCGGACCAGCGGGTAGTGGTTGACCAGCACGGTGGGCAGCGCCGGCTCCCGCTCGGCCAGCCGCTGCCGGGTCTGCTCGACCCGGGCCGCGCACCAGTGCGCCCGGCTCGGGTACGGGTCGGGGTGCAGCAGGAACTCGTCGGTGCAGACCACCCCGGTCCGGTACGCCTCGGCCAGCGCCGCCTCCCGGGTGTCGATCCCGTCCGGCAGCCAGCTGTGGTCGTAGAGCAGGAACAGCGGCGCCACCAGCACCGGCCCGCCCTCGCCCCGCCACACCGGGTACGGGTCCTCCGGGGTGAGTACGCCCAGCCGCCGGCAGACCGCCACCAGGTGCTGGTAGCGCTCCAGCCCGCGCAGCGTCACCGGGTCGTTCGGCGGGGACCACAGCTCGTGGTTGCCGGGCGCCCAGACCACCCGCGCGAAGCGGTGCGCCAGCAGCCCGAGCGCCCACTCGACGTCGGCAACCGTGTCGGCCACGTCGCCGGCGACGAGCAGCCAGTCGTGCGGCGAGTCGGCGTGCAGGCCCGCCACGATCTCCCGGTTCTCCCGGTGGTTGACGTGCAGGTCGCTGATGGCGAGCAGGCTGCCGCCCGTACTCCCGTCGGCCACCATTCCTCGATCCTATGGACCGCCCATCCCCGCCGCGAC
>NZ_QGSW01000424.1:0-5504 GCF_003176715.1 Micromonospora sp. S4605 | reverse complement strand
GACCTGGACCGGCCGGCGCCCGGCCAGCCCCCACCCCGGCCGCCGGTCCGGATCACCCCACTGGAACTGCCGAAGGCGTCCCGCCGCCTGGCGCTCGCGCGAGGACGGGGACGCGAAGGATGACCATGATCATGAGTAGCGTCGCCGGGTCCCGGCTGGTGCTGGACCCGGGGCCGCGGGCCCTGCTCGACACCGTCGGGCGGGACCCGGACACGCCGCTCACGCTCGGCGTGACCGGGCCGGGCGGGCACGGCCGCAGCGCGTACCTGCGGGAGCTGGGCCGGATCTACCGGGAGGCCGGGACGACCGTGCTGGAGGGCGCTCCGGTGGCCGCCGAGACGGTCGACCCGGAGGCGGTGCTGCTGGTCGACGACGCGCACCTGCTCGACGACGCCCGGCTGCGCGCGCTGCACGCCCTGGTGGTCGCCCGCCGGCACCGGCTGGTCGTCGGCTACCGGCCGTGGCCCCGGCCGGCGGCGCTGGTCGAGCTGGCCGACGCGCTGCGCCGGGACGGGCAGCTGGTCCTGCTCACCCCGTTCGCCCGCGAGCAGACCGCTGCCTACCTGGCCGCCGCCGACCTCGGCCGCCGCTCCGACCTGGTCGACTTCGTGCACACCCAGACCGGCGGCGTGCCCCGGGATGTCGAGCGGCTGGTCCGCGGGCTGCGCGGGCACGGCGGAGCGGTGCCCGCCGAGCCGTCCCGGCAGGTGGTGCTGGAGTTCGCGCCCGACCTGGAGGAACTGACCCCGGACGTACGCCGGCTGCTGCTCGCGGTCGCCGCCGGGGTGCCGCTGCCGGTCGACCTGCTCGGTCCGCTGCTCGGGCGTACCCCCGAGGAGGTGGACGGCCTGGTCGCGGCGACCCGGGCGGCCGGCCTGCTCGGCGCGGACGGCCGGCTCGCGCCGATCGTGCGTCGAGCGGTGGCCGCGCTGAGCCCGGCCACCGACCGCACCGCGGTGTGGCGCCGGCTCACCGAGGTGCAGCTGGCCCGCGGCGGGCCGGTGCTCCCGCTGGTCCGTTCGCTGCTCGCGGCCGGCGTGGCGGCCGACTGTCCGGCCGCCACGCTGGCGGCCGCGGCCGAGGAGGCGCTGGCCGGCGAGCCGGCGCTGGCCGCGGAGCTGTTCGCGGCCGCCGCGGCCGCCGGTCGGCCGGTGGCGGTCCGGCAGGCGGCCGCCGCCGCGCTCGCCGGCGACCTGGACGCCGCCCTGCGGCTGGCCGATCGGCTGCTCGACACGGCCATGCCGGCCGAGCGCGCCGAGGCGGCGACGGTCGCCGCCACGGCGCTCGCGCACCGTGGCCAGCTCGGCCGCAGCGTGGAGCTGTACCGCTGGTCGGGCGGCGCCTCGGCGACGGCGTTCGCGGCCGTCTGCGCGCTCGCCGCCGGTCATCCGGACGACCGCCCGGACGCCGCCGGGCCGGCCCCCGACGGGCCGCCCACCCTGCACGCCAGCGCGGCCCGGCTGATGGCCGACGGGATCGCCGCCAGCGTCGACGGCCCGCCGACCGCCGCGCTCTCCACCCTGGTGCAGGCGGCCGCGCTGCTCGAACCGGCCGGCCGGGCGGTGCTGCTGCCGGACAGCCCGGCCGCGCTCGCCGCGCTGACCGCCCTGCACTGCGGCGAGCTGGAGATCGGCGAACGGGTGCTCGACCGGGCAGTGGCCAGCGGCACCGGCGGGCCGCTGCTGGCTCGGCGGCACCGGCTGTTGCAGGCCTGGATCGCGATGGTCCGCGGCCGTACGGTGCTCGCCGCCGACCGGCTCGCGTCGGTGACCGGTGGCCGGCCGTTGGAGTCGCGGGACCTGCTCTTCGCCACCGCGCTCGAACTCGGCATCGCCCGGCGCAACAGCGACCTCGGCGCCCTCCAGCGGGGCTGGGGGCACGCGCTGGAGGCGCTGGTCCGCCACCCGGTCGACCTGTTCACCCTGCTGCCCCTCGGTGAGCTGGCGATCGCCGGCGCGCGCCTGGGCGACCTGGCGCGCCTGGCGCCGTACCTGCGTGAGGCCCGGCTGCTGCTGGCCCGGCTCGGCGACCCGCCACTGTGGAGCACGCCGCTGCACTGGAGCGGGCTGCACGCGGCGATCCTCACCGAGGAGCCGGCGGCCGCCGACGACCACGTGGCCGCGCTGCTCGCCGCCGCCGGCCACAGCCGGTACGCCGCCGTGGTCGCGGCCGCGGCGACGAGCTGGGTGGAGGTGCTGCGCGGCGTCGTCGACCCGGTCCGGGTGGAGGCTGCCGCCCGCGGGCTGCACGACGCCGGCCTGTGCTGGGACGGCGCCCGGCTCGCCGGGCAGGCGGCGATCCGCACCTCGGACCGGCGGGCGATGACCGCGCTGCTGGACTGCGCCCGGATGTTGCAGGGGCGGCCGGCCGGCGCCAAGGGCGCACCGCGGGCCGAGGACGCCGAGGCCATCGCCAGCCCCGCACCGCACCGGCTCAGCGACCGGGAGCGCGAGGTGGGCGAACTGGTGGTGGCCGGGCTGACCTACCGCGAGATCGGCGACCGGCTGTTCATCTCCGCCAAGACGGTCGAGCACCACGTGGCCCGGATGCGCGCCCGGCTCAACTGCGCCAACCGGGCCGAACTGCTCGCGCTGCTGCGGACGCTGCTGGCCGACCGCTCGGGCGAGGCGCCCGGCCGGCCGTGGCCGGAGAGGCCGACGCCGTGAACCGCGCCGGCACGGTGAGCCCCGTCGACGCCGTGAACCGTGCCGACGCCGCGAACCGTGCCGACGGCGTGGGCCGCGGCGGCTGGGTGGACCGGGCGGGTGCGCTGACCCGGCCCGGCGATCCCCGGATCCGCCGGCAGCTCGCCGCGCTCGCCGTGGTGCTCCTCGCCCTCTGGTCGTACGCCGCCTTCCTGACCGCCCGGGACGCCGCCGACCTGCTCCGGGTGCGGGCGCTCGCGGAGACCGTCGGGCAGCCCACCGAGCAGCTGATCCTCGATCTGCAGGTCGAGCGTCGGGTCAGCGCGGCGGCGATCGCCGGGGACGACCGGGCCCGCACCGCGCTGGCCGGCGCACGGGCGGACACCGACCACTCCGCCGGCGTCCTGCGGGCGGCCGCCGATGGTGTCGACCTCCGGCTGGTCACCGCCGGCGCCGTCCGGGACCGGGTCGACGACCTGCTCGGCCGGTTGGCCGGGCTGCCCGGGCTGCGCGCCGAGGCGGACGTCGGCCGGGCCGCCGCGGTGGCCGGCTACCACGGGCTGATCGACGCCGCCTTCGCCGTCTACGGCCCGGAGTGGGGGGCACGGGAGAGCACCCTGGCCGCCGAGACCCGCGCGGTGATCGGGCTGGCCCGGGCCCGCGAGCTGCTCGCCCGGGAGGACACCCTGGTCACCGCCGCGCTGGCCAACGGCTGGCTCACCGCCGACGACCGGCTCCGGCTGACCGAACTGGTCAGCACCCACCGCCACGTCCGGGCCGAGGCGACCGCCGGGCTCTCCGCCGCCGACCGGAACGAGCACCGCGCCCTGGTGGCGGGGCCGGGGTTCACCGCGCTGCTCGCGCTGGAGGATCGGCTGCTGCGCGCCGGCGAGGACGGGCCGGTGCCGACCGGCGAGCAGTGGCGCGCGGCGGTCGACCCGGCCCTGGCCGGGCTGCACCGGCTGGTGACGTCCGCCGCCCGGGGCAGCGTCGAGCGGGCCACCCCCGGCGCGGCGCTGGTGGTCATCCGCACCGGCGTGGTGCTGGGCCTCGGCCTGGTCGCGGTGCTCGTCCTGCTGGTCGGCTGGGTGGGCACCGTCCGCCGGCTGGCCGCCGCCGCGAGCGGTCCCGCGTCGCCCCGGCCCGCAGTGCCGACCGGCGACCCGGACCGCCGCGACGGCGCCCTCGCCGGGCCCGACCCGTCGACCGCCGGGTTCGCCGGCCACCTGGCCGGCCCCGTCTCGACAGCACCGTCCACCAGGGACACAACCGGTCGGCGCTCGCCCGAGGTGGCGGTTCGGCACGGCGGGACGGCGGTCGCCGAGGCCATCCGGCCGGCGCCGGGCGCGGGGGAGCCGGCTTTGCACGAGCTGTTCGTCCGGCTGACCCAGCGCAACCAGGTCCTGCTGCGTGACCAGCTCACCCTGTTGGACGCCCTGGAGCGCCGGGAGCGTTCGGCCGCCGAGGCCGCCGAACTGTTCCGGCTCGACCACCTGGCCACCCGGATCCGGCGCAACGTGGAGAAGGTGGTCACCCTTGCCGGCGGCACGCCCGCCCGGCGCTGGCGACGGCCGGTGCCGCTGCTGGACGTGGCGCGGGGCGCGGTCGCCGAGGTGGCGGACTACCAGCGCGTCCTCGTCGCGGCGCACTGGCCGTGGACGCTCGCCGGCCCGGCGGTCACCGACCTGGTCCACCTGCTGGCCGAGCTGATCGAGAACGCCCTGGTCTGCTCGCCGGCGAGCAGCACCGTGCGGGTCGCCGCCGAGGCCGCGGCACCGGGCTGCGCCGTCCTGGTCACCGACGACGGGCCGGGGCTCGACGCCGCCGCGCTGGCCGAGCTGAACTGCCTGCTCGCCGCCCCGCCGCCGGGCGGCCCCCCGGTCGGCCAGGCAGGGTTGTACGCTGCCGCCCTGCTCGCCACCCGCCACGGCGTCCGGGTGTCGCTGCGGCCCGGCCCGCGGGGTGGCACGACAGCGGTCGTGTGGCTGCCGGCCGGCCTGGTGGCCCCGACCGGCCCGGATGGCGGCCCAGCCGCGGCGGCTGACGCGCCGGCCCGGGTGGCTGGCGTCCCCGCCGGGGTGGGCGGCCGTCCGGCCGGGCTGGCTGGCGCGCCGGCCGGCGCCGGTGGCCTTCCCGCCGGCCCGGACGGCGGGCCCGAGCGACCACCGGCCCGGTCCGGCGGGCCGGGCGACAGCGGCGGCCTGCCGGTACGAGACCGCAGCCCCGGGTCGGTGCGGCCCGGGCCGGGCACCATCGGCTCCGACACGGTCGAGATGCCGGTTCCCCGAGCACCGAGAGGACGATGATGACGCAATCCCTGGTCAGCGCCGACAGCCTGACCGCCGCCCTGAACGACCTGGTCGACCGGGTGCCCGGGGCCGAGTTCGCGGTGGTGCTGTCCCCGGACGGGCTGCTGCTCGGCGCCTCCCGGGACGTCGACGACGAGCTGGCCGCCCAGCTGTCCAGCATGGTCGCCGGGCTGGAGGCGCTGGGCATGGCGGCCACCCGGGTCTGCGTCGGCGGCGCGCTGCGCCAGGTCGTGGTGCAGATGTC
Organism: Micromonospora sp. S4605; assembly: GCF_003176715.1. Classification (NCBI taxonomy): domain Bacteria; kingdom Bacillati; phylum Actinomycetota; class Actinomycetes; order Micromonosporales; family Micromonosporaceae; genus Micromonospora; species Micromonospora sp. S4605. The sequence continues at coordinate 306 of NZ_QGSW01000424.1, read as the reverse complement.
CCGGGCGTTCCTGTTCGTGGCCACCACCCGCAACGGGGCGATCCTCACCGTCCGGATCGGCGGGGACGCCGAGGTCGGCGACATGGCGTACGAGGTGGCGCTCTTCGTGGGGCAGGCCGAACGGCACCTGCCGGTGTACCTGGAACCGGCCTCGATGGCGACGAACGGGGGCCCGGGTGCGGGCGACCGGCGACCCTGACGAGGCGTGGTACGACGACGACGCCGGCCCGATCGTCCGGCCGTACGCGATGACGCGCGGCCGCAGCGCGCCCGACCAGGGGCGGTTCGACCTGATCACCCTGGTGG
>NZ_QGSW01000158.1:0-5548 GCF_003176715.1 Micromonospora sp. S4605 | reverse complement strand
CTCGTGGGCGCGGAGAAGTGTATAAGAGACAGCCCCCGGACCGCCGAGACGAGGTGCCCGCGACCGCCGGCCGCGGGCACCTCGTCGCACAGATCAGGGCTACTCCTTGACCATGACCACGTCGGCCGGGCGCTTCACCGTCACCTCGACGCCGTAGTCGAAGAGTTCGAGCGTCGCGGCGGACGTGCCGGTGTCCAGCCGGCCCTTCAGAGTGGACTGCCACGTGCTGTTGAGCACCACCTTGGCGATCCGGCCGTCCGCGTCGATGGTGACGTCGCCGGCCGTGCTGGTCGACCCGTCCTTCGACTGCGTGCCGTACTCGAAATGCAGCGTGCCGTCCGGGTTTTCGCTGATCGTCGCGTTCGCACCCTTCAGCGCCGTGAACAGGCCCGCCGGGTCGGGCGCCGCGGCACCCAGCACGCCGCTGCCGTCGTCGTACAGCGACAGCCGGTCGTACGTGCCGGGGTACTGGCCGTACCGGCCGTACGTCTCACCCGGGCCGCTCTTGTCGGCCGGCAGCTTGCCCTGCGGTCGTTCCCCGCCCTCGTACCGGGTGCCGTTGATCAGCAACTCGGTCATCACCGAGTCGTCCTGCGGCGCCCGGACGTACCCGGTGGTGGTCTTCGGGTCGAACGCGCCCTCGTACGTCAGGCCGCCGTCGGTATAGGTCAGTCGCATGCGGTAGCTGATGTTCTCGCTGGCGCTGACCGCCGCCACCAGCTTCATCTCCGGCGAGACCGGAGCCGGCCGCGGCGCCTCCTGGGCGGCGGTGCCGGCCGGGCGGTCCGTCCCCGGCATCGTCGCCACGGTCGCCGCCGTGCCGATGCCCAGCGCCAACAGCGCGCACGTCGCGCTGACCATCGTCGTGGTCCGACGCCGCCGGGCCCGCCGGCCCCGGTCGAGCAGCGCCCCCACCGGGGGTGCGGAGTCCGGCTCGCCGTCGACCATGTCGTGCAGCTGGTGGGCGAGTCGCTCATCGATCGCGTTCATGGCTGATCACCTGCTTACCTGATAGGTGGGTTCATCGAGAAGGTGGCGAAGCTTGTCCAGGGCCCGCGCGTTCTGGCTCTTGACCGTGCCCTGCGAGCAGCCGAGCACCCGGGCGACCTCGCGCTCGGTCAGGTCCTCGTAGTGGCGGAGCACCACCACCGCGCGCTGCTTCGGCGGTAGTGACATCAGCGCCCCGCGCAGGACGACGGCGTCCGGGCCGATGTCGCCGGACGGGGCGACCCGGTCGGGTACCTCCCCGACGAGGCGCTCCCGGCGACGTCGCCGCCAGGCGGACGTGTGGTTGTTGACCAGGGCGCGGCGCAGGTAGGCGTGCGGGTCGTCGAGCCGGGACAGCCGCCGCCACCGCTCGTACACCTTGACCAGGCTGTCCTGGAGCAACTCCTCGGCCCGCCACCGGTCGCCGGTCAGCAGCATGGCCAGCCGGATGTGTCGCTGCCAGGCCACCTCGACGAACGCCACGTACGACCGGTCCGCGCTGGAGTGCGGTTCTGTTTGGTCGGTCACGCCCCTAACACGTGACGGTGCCACGGAAGGTTGTCACCGCTCCTCGTCGCGGTACGTCGACTTTGGTTACCACCCGGACGGCCCGGTGGCCGTACCGGTGGTCCGGCTGGCCAGGGCAGGGTGCGGATGACCCCACCGGAACGCCGCCGAGGAGTGCCGATGCCGGCCGAGCGCCGCCCCGACCGCCTTCCCCTGCGCCGCCGGCTCCCGCCGGCCGTCGCGCTGCTGCTGCTCGCGCCCTGGGCCGCCGAATGCTCCTGGGGCGGCTTCACCGCCGACGAGTTCCTGCTGGTGGTGCTCGTGCTCGCCCCGATGTACGGCGGGGCGGCGCTGCTGATCCGGGAGACCGCCCGGCACCTGGGCGCGGGCTGGCCGGCGATCGTGCTGCTCGCCGCCGCGTTCGGGGTGGTCCAGGCCGGCCTGGTCGACCAGTCGCTGTTCAACCCCGATTTCCTGGACGACACCGGGTTCGCCGACACGCAGGCCGCCGCCGAGGCAACCCGGGTGCCGGGGCTCGGCTTCAGTGCCCGGCAGGCGGTCGACTACGTGGGCAACCACGTGCTGTTGAGCATCTGCGCGCCGATCGCACTGGTCGAGTCGTACCTCGGGGCGGGCCGGCGGCTGCGGCCCTGGCTGGGCCGACCCGGCCTCGCCGTGGTCGCGCTGCTCTACCTGGCCGGCAGCGCGCTGATCTTCTCCGACGTGCGCGGCAGCGAGGGCTTCCTGGCCAGCCCGGTCCAGCTGGCCTTCGCCGCCGCGCTGGCCCTCGCGCTGATCGGCACGGCCCTGCTGCCCCGCTGGCGCCACCGCCCGCGCCCCAGCGAGCCGCCCGGCCAGGACGCGCCGGCGTTCACGCCCGTCCACGCGCCGCAACCGGCCGGCACTCCGCCGGGGCCGACCGACGCTCCGTCGGCCACGCTGGAGCGAGCCGGCCCACCCGCGACCACGGCGGAGCGAGCCGGCCGACCGATGGTCACGGTGGCGCCGGCCGGCGGGTGGGCGCCGCGGCCGGTGCTGGTCGGCCTGCTGGGGATGATCGGCTATTTCGGCCTCGCCCTTTTGCCCGGTTGGCCCGGGATCGCCGTCGCGGTCGCGGTCGCCGCCGTCGCCGGTGGGCTGGTCGCCCGCTGGTCCGGCCGGGCCGGCTGGGGGCAGCGGCACGTGCTGGCCGCCGCCTCGGCCAGCCTGGTCGTCGCCGCCGGGTTCGCGTACGCCGTGCCGACCTACGCCCCGGCGACGCCGACGGCGGCCCTGGTCGGCGACGTCGCGATCAGCGTCGTCACGCTCACCGTGGTCAGCGGCGCCTGGTGGCGGCTGCGCCGGCCCACCTCCGCCGATCTTCCACCCGCCGGCTGATGCTCCCGCCTACCAGCCTCCGTCGCGAGCGGAGCGGACGACAGGTCGGCTGGCGCCGCCGGTAGCTGGCCGACGAATCGACTCCGTGCTGGGCGAAGCGTCCATTGACGAGGGTTGCCAGAATCGGGCAGCACCCGGCGGGCCGGCCCGCCGGCGGGTTCTGGTGGGAGGTCCGGGATGCTGGGGTCACGGGAACGAGGCGGGGCGCGTCGGCGGTTGCGTACCGGCGCGGCGGTGGTGCTGGCGGCGGTGCTGCTCGGCTCGGCTGCCCGGGTGGCGCCGGCCGCCGCGGACCCGCTGCCGATCAACCCGACGGTCACCGCCACCGTCTGGGCGCACTCGCCGACCACCGCCGAGTACCGGATCACCGGCGGCTACAGCGCCAACTCCGCCGAGGGCGACGTGATCGTGCGGCGGACCGGCACCGGGGCGTACACGGTGACCCTGGAGGGTGGGGCGACCACCGGCGGGGTGGCACACGCGGTGGCGTACGGCGGCGGGCCGGTGCACTGCACGATCGCCGGCTGGTACCGCAGCCTGGTCGCGCCCGACCTGCTGATCCAGGTGCGCTGCTTCGCGGCGACCGGCGCGCCGGTGGACAGCCGCTTCGTGGCCACCTTCACCAACCGCAAGCAGATCCACCAGGGCCGGCTGGCCTGGTTCGTCACCGACCAGGCGGCGCCCACCGGGGTACGCACGCTGCCCGCCACCTACCGGTACGACTCCACCGGTGGGGAGATCCGGTACGAGCGGCTGGCGACCGGCCGCTACCAGCTCCACCTGAACCCCCACCCGCCCAGCGAGTACGGGCACCCGTACTTCCCGCTGACCCACGTCACGGCGCTCGGCACCAGCGCGGTCAACTGCCAGATCGCCTGGCCGGACCACCTGCAGGTCCGGTGCGCCAACGCGGCGGGCATCCCGGTCGACGCCCGCTTCACGGTCACCTACGGGGTCCGCATCGACCTGCTGGGCCACTCGGCCGGTCCGCGCTTCGCCAGCGGCACGCTCTACGGCGAGAACGCCAGCGACGGGGTGATCAGCGGCGACTCGTACAACTCGGTGCTGGCCGACTACGGCGGCGCCCGGGGCACCCTGCTGGGCACCGGGCGCTACCAGATGACCTTCCAGGGCACCGGGACGGCGTACGGCACCGCCTTCGTCAACGCGCACGCGCCGCACTTCGACAGCCAGCCGATCCGTGGCCACTGCGTGCTGGCGAGCTGGTTCCGCTCCGGCGCGGACACGGTCGTCCTGGTCAACTGCTACGCCTGGCTCGGCGTGCCGGCGAACCTGAACGCGCGGATCTCGTACACCACCTGGCCGTTCGCCTGAGCGCGCCGCCGCCACGGCCGGGCGGCGACCCGGTCAGCGGCGACGGTAGCGGGCGGTGACCCCGGTCAGCAGCGGCGGTAGCGCGCGCCGGCCGGCGGGGCGCGGTTGAGCGGTGGCAGCGGTCAGCGACGGAGCAGGTAGCGGGCGCGGCGGCCGGCGTCGGCGAAGCCCAGCCGGCGGTAGAGCGCGCCGGCCGGGTTGTCGTCGTTGACGCAGAGCCAGGCGTCCCGGGCGCCGTCGGCGGCGAGCGACCGCAGCGCGGCGGCCACCAGGTACGCCCCGACCCGCCGCTTCCGCCAGGCCGGCACCACGCCGACCTGGTCGATCCACACGCCGATGACGTTGACAAAGCCGACCGGCTGCCCGTCCGGGTCGCGGGCCAGCAGCGACAGGTCCGGCCGGTACTCGTCGTCGTCGGCCAGGTCACCGAGCCACTCCTCGGCGGTCGGCGCGGCGAAGCCGGGGCGGTCCGCGAACGACGCGTGGTAGATCGCGAACAGGTCCGGCCCGACCTGCGGGGTGACCGGCTCGGTGCGCAGCCCGTCGGGCAGGGCGACGGCCGGGATCGCCGTCAGGTCGTGCCGCAGCACCGACTCGGCGAAGGTCTCGCGCAGCCCGTGGGCGGTGAAGAGCCGGTCCGCGCCCGGGCTCCACGACTCGGTGGTGACCACCAGGTCGGCGTCGCCGGCCTGGTCGTTCGCCCAGCTCAGCAGCCGGGCGCCGAGGCCCTTGCCCCGCCAGTCCGGGTGCACGATCCCGGTGGCGGTGGCTGGCCGCGCGGTGGCGTCCGTGGGGGCGCCCGCCCGCGCGGTGGCGTCCGTGGGGGCGCCCGCCCGCGCGGTGGCGTCCGTGGTGGCGTCCGGCCGCTCGGGGACGCCGACGCCGACGGCGGCGACCAGGCCGTCCTCGTGCCAGGCAGCGAGGGTGCGGGTCTGCAGCAGGCGGGCCCGCAGCAGCGGCGGCCGGGCGAACAACGGCAGTCCTCCGTCGGCGGCGAGACACGCCTCGGCCAGCCCGGTCAGGGCCGGAAGGTCGTCCGCGCCGAACTCGCGCCAGCTGAGCGTCTCGATCCGATCCACCGTCGTTCTTCCTCGTCCCTGCCCACGGCCGCCTCCGGCCACGCGCCCGGCGGGTCAGTAGGCACCGCGACCGCCAACCCCGTCAACCGGATTCACCCGACCACGACCCCGAGCACCGCGGACATGCAGCGCCCCGCCAACGTGCATCGCCGCACCAGCGTGCAGCGCCGCACCAGCGCAGATCTTGGACAGTTTCCGTTCCGTGCTAACGGAAACTGTCCAAGATCGCGCCAGGTACGGACAGCAGCGGGAGGGGAGGGGGC
>NZ_QGSW01000400.1:0-5559 GCF_003176715.1 Micromonospora sp. S4605 | reverse complement strand
GTGCGGGGGGTCGACCTGCGGGTGGAGAGCGGGGAGCGGGTGCTGCTGCTCGGGCCCTCGGGGGCCGGCAAGAGCACGCTGCTCGCCGCGCTGGCCGGCCTGCAGCCCGAGGACTCCGGCGAGCAGGAGGGCACCGTCGAGATCGACGGGCTCGACCCGCGCAAGGGCCGGGAACGGGTCGGCATCGTCTTCCAGGACCCGGAGAGCCAACTGGTGATGGCCCGCAGCGGCGACGACGTCGCCTTCGGGCTGGAGAACCGGGGGGTGCCCGCCGGGGAGATCTGGCCCCGGGTGGACGAGGCGCTGCGCCGGGTCGGCTTCCCGTACCACCGGGACCGGCCCACCGCCGCGCTCTCCGGCGGCGAGCAGCAGCGCCTCGCCCTGGCCGGGGTGCTCGCCCTGCGCCCGGGCCTGCTGCTGCTCGACGAACCCACCGCCAACCTCGACCCGGCCGGCGCCGCGCTGGTCCGGGACGCGGTCGCCGGGGCGCTGGACGCCGACACCACGCTGATCCTGGTGGAACACCGGGTGGCCGACGCGCTGCCGCTGGTCGACCGGGTGGTGGTGCTGGAACCCGGCGGCGGCGTGCGCGCCGACGGCACCCCGGAGGCGGTGTTCGGCGCGCACGGCGACGCGCTCGCCGCCGAGGGGGTCTGGGTGCCGGGCCGCCTTGTGCCGCCGCGCCGGGCCGTCGCCCCGGCCGGCGACCTGCTGCTCACCGCCGACCGGCTCGGCCTGCCGCCCCGGCTGGCCCCCACCGACCTCGGGGTACGCGCCGGCGAGGCGCTCGCCGTGCTGGGCCCCAACGGGGCCGGCAAGTCGACCCTGGCCCTGCTGCTCGGCGGGCTGCTCCGGCCCGGCGCCGGCACGGTGACCGCGAGCCCGGCGCTGGCCGGCCCGGACGCCCGCACTCCCCCGCACCGGTGGCGCGCCCCGGCGCTGGCCCGCCGGATCGGCTCGGTCTTCCAGGATCCCGAGCACCAGTTCGTCACCGGCACGGTCTTCGACGAGCTGGCGCTGGGGCCGCGTCGGACCGGGTCACCCGAACCCGCCGTACGCGCCACCGTGGCGGCGCTGCTCGGCCGGCTCCGGCTGGATCGGCTGGCCGCCGCCAACCCGTACACCCTCTCCGGCGGCGAGGCGCGGCGGCTGAGCGTCGCTACCGCCCTGGCCACCGCGCCCCGGCTGCTGATCTGCGACGAACCCACCTTCGGCCAGGACCGGCGGACCTGGCTGGAGCTGGTGGACCTCTTCGCCGAGCTGCGCGACGCCGGGCACGGCGTGGTCACCGTGACCCACGACCCGGAGTTCGTCGCCGCGCTGGCCGACCGGACCCTCACCCTGGGTCGCGCATGACCAGCTCACGCCCCAACCCCGCACCGGACGTCCGGTCCGACCGACCGCGCACCCTGGACCGCCCGTGATCACGCTGGAGCCGGTCGCCGCGCCGGACGCCCCGCTGGCCCGGCGCAACCCGGTGGCCAAGCTGACCGCGGCCCTGGTCTTCTCGTTCATCATGATCGCCACCCTGGACCCGGTGGCGCCGGCCATCGCGGTCGCCGTCGAACTGGCCGTGCTGCCGCTGTTCGGGGTCCGGTTCCGGGTGCTGGCCCGGCGGGCCTGGCCGCTGCTGCTGGGCGCGGTCGGCATCCTGTCCACCCTGGTGCTCTTCGCCGCCGAGCGGTCCGGCCGGGTGCTGGTGGAGGCCGGCCCGGCGGTGGTCACCTCCGGGGTGCTGCTCACCGCGCTGGGCCTGGTGCTGCGGATGTTCGCGGTGGCGCTGCCGGGCGTGATCGTCTTCGCCACCACCGACCCGACCGACCTGGCCGACGCGCTGATCCAGAACGCGAAGGCGCCGGCCCGGTTCGCCATCGGAGCGTTGGCCGCGTTCCGGCTGGTGCCGCTGCTCGGTCAGGAGTGGCAGATGATCAGCCTGGCCCGCCGGGCCCGCGGGGTCGACGCCGGTCGGAACCCGCTGGCCAAGCTGCGGCTCTTCGGCTCGACCGCGTTCGCGCTGCTGGTCGGGGCGATCCGGCGGGGCACCCGGCTGGCGGTGGCGATGGACGCCCGGGGCTTCGACGCGGGCACCCCCCGCACGGTCGCCCGCCGGCAGCGGTTCGGCGCCGCCGACGGCCTGCTGATCGCCGGGGCGGCGGCGGTGGCCGGCGCGGCCCTGACGGTCAGCGTGCTGCTCGGCACCTTCCGCCCGCTGATCGGCTGAGCGGCCACGCCGGGTGGGGCCACGCCGGGTGGCGGAGCCACCGCCGGTGGGCGGCGGCGCCTCCACCCCGGGCCGCCGGTCAGCTGCGCCGGAAGGCGTACCGGCGGGTCTGCCCGGCCCGCTGGGTGCGGCCGGCCGCCTTGCCGCCGCCGGCGATCGGCGGACCGGCCTTCGGGGCGATGGGCCGGGCGGCCGGCAGCACCGGACCGGCCGGCGACACCGGCGCGACCGCCACCTGGTCGAGGTTGACCGGCGTCAGGTCCGCGGCCGACGGCGTGGGCAGGTTGCTGCGGGTCTTCTTCGGATTGCGCTTGGCGGGCATCCGGTGCCTCCTTGTCTGCGGACCGTTCCGGCCGGCGCTGGACGCGGGCGGACGATCCGGCTCGTCAGGTGACCGTCGGGCGACGGTACGGATTCGGGACTGCTCGCCGGGACCGACCACGGAGGACACCACCGCGCAGCGGCAGGTGGGGAATGCGGACGCCCGGGAGCACGCGGACCCGCGGCAAGGGCGGCGGGCCGGCTCGGAGGTGGGGCGTCACTTGCGCATGGCCACACGGTAACGCCCCCACCCGGACGCGCGCAGCCGAATTACCGACGACTGTCGGACCCGACGCGCCGCTACTCCACGCTCACCCCCTGTCGATGTTCGGCGCGCCGGCGGTCGAGGCCGCGATACGGTCGCAGCGGCAGGTGTCGACGGCGGAAGGTGACGGACGGATGGCCGAGCAGGCGACGGCACAGATCGGGGTGACCGGGCTGGCGGTGATGGGCCGGAACCTGGCCCGCAACCTGGCCCGCAACGGCTTCACCGTGGCGCTGCACAACCGCTCGCCGGAGCGCACCCGCAGCCTGGTCGCGGAACACGGCGACGAGGGCACGTTCGTGCCGGCCGAGTCGATGGCCGACTTCGTCGCCGCGCTGGAGCGCCCCCGGGCGGTGATCGTGATGGTCAAGGCGGGCGGCCCCACCGACGCGGTGATCGACGAGTTGATCCCGCTGCTGGACGCCGGCGACATCGTGGTGGACTGCGGCAACGCGCACTTCGCCGACACCCGACGCCGGGAGGTGGCGTTGCGCGGCCACGGGCTGCACTTCGTCGGCACCGGCGTTTCCGGCGGCGAGGAGGGCGCGCTGCGCGGGCCGAGCATCATGCCCGGCGGCTCCGCCGAGTCCTACCGCAAGCTCGGGCCGATCTTCGAGAAGATCGCGGCCCAGGTGGACGGGGTGCCGTGCTGCCGGCACATCGGCCCGGACGGCGCCGGGCACTTCGTGAAGATGGTGCACAACGGCATCGAGTACGCCGACATGCAGCTCATCGCCGAGGCGTACGACCTGCTGCGGGCCGGGCTGGGCGCGGAGCCGGCGGAGCTCGCGGAGATCTTCCGCGAGTGGAACGCCGGTGAGTTGGAGTCGTTCCTCATCGAGATCACCGCCGACGTGCTGGGGCACCGCGACGCGGCCACCGGGCGGGCGTTCGTCGACATCGTGCTGGACCGGGCCGAGCAGAAGGGCACCGGCCGGTGGACCGTGCAGAGCGCCCTCGACCTGGGCATCCCGATCACCGGCATCGCCGAGGCGACCTTCGCCCGGTCGCTGTCCGGGCACGCCGACCAGCGGGCGGCGGCCCGCCGGGCGTTCCCGGACGCCGGCGAGAAGAAGTGGCAGGTCACCGACCGGGACGCGTTCGTCGAGGACGTCCGGCGGGCGCTGCTGGCCAGCAAGATCGTCGCGTACGCTCAGGGCTTCGACCAGATCCGCGCCGGCAGCCGGGAGTACGACTGGGGCATCGACCTGGGCGGCACGGCGACCATCTGGCGGGGCGGCTGCATCATCCGGGCCCGCTTCCTGGACCGCATCCGGCAGGCGTACGACGAGCAGCCGGACCTGCCCACGCTGCTGGTCGCGCCCTGGTTCGCGGACACCGTCAACGACGGCGTGCCGAGCTGGCGGCGGGTGGTGGCCGAGGCGGCCCGGGCCGGGGTGCCGGCGCCGGCGTTCGCCTCCTCGCTGGCGTACTTCGACGCGCTGCGCGCCGAGCGGCTGCCCGCCGCGCTGATCCAGGGCCTGCGGGACAACTTCGGCGCACACACCTACCACCGCGTCGACCGCGACGGCACCTTCCACACCCGCTGGGCCGGCGACCGCTCCGAACTGGAGGCCTGACCGCCCCGCCCCGCGCCCCCGCCCCGCGCGGCTTCGGCCTCGTTCCCGCAAGGAGTGGCTGTTCCGCGGCGGACAGCCATTCTTTCCGGGAACGAGCGTGGCCGGGGTGTCGCGGGGGTCAGGCGATGGTGGCGTGCATCTCCCAGACCAGGATCTCGGCCGGGTCGGTGGCGGTGACCCGCTGGCCGCCGGTGCCGGTGAGCCGGGCGGCGTCGCCGGTGCCGAGCGGGCCGCTGCCCTCCAGGGTCACCGCGCCCGCCGGCACGTAGAGGTGCACGAAGGGCGCGTCCGGCAGGATCACCTCGTCGCCCGGCTGGAGGCGCGCGGCGTGCAGGGTCGCGTACCGGTTGCGGATCCGGATCGCCGACGCCCCGTCGTACCGGTCCATGCCGGAGGCCACCGGCACCAGGCCGCCGCGCAGCAACTGGTCGTCGATCTCCAGCTGCTCGTAGCCGGGGTCGACGCCCTCGGTGTCGGGCAGCACCCACATCTGGACGAAGTGGACCGGGTCGGTGTGCGGATCGCGGCCGTCGAGCCGCCAGGAGTCGTTCTTCTCCGAGTGCAGGATCCCGGTGCCGGCGCTCATCCGCTGGGCCAGCCCGGGATAGATCACCCCGGAGTGCCCGGTGGAGTCCTGGTGCACCAGCGACCCGCGCAGCACCCAGGTGACGATCTCCATGTCCTGGTGCGGGTGGGTCTCGAAGCCGGTGCCCGGCCGGACCACGTCGTCGTTGTTGACCAGCAGCAGGCCGTGGTGGGTGTTCGCCGGGTCGTAGTGCCGGGAGAACGAGAAGGAGTGCTTCGAGTCGAGCCAGGAGATCCGGGTGGCGAAGCGGTCGTCGGCGCGCCGTACGTCCACCCCTGGAACGGGCAGGGTCACCAGGCACGCTGCCCGGTGTCGGTGGGCGCGGGGGCCCAGGTCAGAGCCGGCTCCCCGGTGGCCAGCTCGGCGATCTCGCCCGCGCGCAGCCGGGGCGTGTGGCCGAACTCAGCGCAGTGCTGCTCGGCGATCTCGGCGCAGATCTCGGCCACCTGCTCGCAGATCGGGTCACCGAGGTCGGCGGCGTTCAGCGCCATGATCATCTTGTACCGGAGATCCCGCATCCCCACCCCCGAGGCTCGGCGCGGTCCGGGGCGTACCCCCGGCTCCGATCCTAGGCACCGCCATGCCC
>NZ_QGSW01000389.1:0-5589 GCF_003176715.1 Micromonospora sp. S4605 | reverse complement strand
GTCCGGCGGCGGCGTCTCGGTGACCTCGCCGGTGTCCGGGTTCCACTGCTTGGCGGCGGTGCCGCCCTTGGTCGGTGGGCGCTTCCCACCCCTGCCGCTGAACGCGGCCAGCGCGGTGCTCCGGGCCGGTTGCAGCAGCGGGAACCAGGCCGGGTCGGCGAAGGACCCGAACAGCGAGCGCCGCACGATCGGCAGGATCTCGGCCATCGGCTTGCCGGTCAGTGCGGCCCGGGCCGGCGGCTTGGCGACCTCCTCGGTGAAGTAGCTGGCGTCGAACGGCAGGTCGATGCAGTTGCGCCCCGGGTAGGCGGTCGGGTCGGGGACGTTGTAGCTGAGGATGGTGGCCTGGCCGGCGCTCTCCAGCGCCACCAGTGGGGTAGGGCCGGATCCGTCCATGCCGGCCACGCTAGGCACGGCAGTGACGCCGCTCAATCACATCGGTGACAGTCAGCGCCCGGGCGGCGTGGGCTGTCGGGATCCCGGCCCGCTGCCCGCCCGTGCCACCGACCGGGCCGCGCGGGCCAGCGCCGGTCGCGCCCGGCCGCCCCGGCACGCGGTGAGGTGAATCGGAAGGTGGTCACACCGGCACTGAGGAAGCGTCTCCACGCGACGGTGGTGCGTGCGGTCGCGGTGACGCCGCCGAGACGGTGGGCGCCGCACGCTGGCAGGTGCGCCCGTCCACACTCGGCGGGCGGCGCCGGTGTCGCCCCGGCGTGGGTCGCACCTGCCCGAGGGGGCCGGCATGAGAAGACGCACCGTTGTCGCTGTCGCCACCATCGCCCTGGCCGGCTGCCTCGTCGTGGCCGGGGCGTCCGCGCCGGTCACCGCGCACCGGCCCGCAAGCGGCCCGGCGTCCGGCTGGTGGGGATTCGACCTCACCCGGCCGTCGGTCGTCGCCACCGGCCTCGAAGCGCCGTGGGGGCTGGCCTTCCTGCCCGACGGCAGCGCCCTGGTCGGCGAGCGGAACAGCGGGCGGGTCCTCCGGGTGGGCCGGGGCCTGGCGCCGCGGCAGGTGGCGCAGGTCGCCGGTGTCTCGGCGGTCGGCGAGTCCGGGCTGCTCGGGCTGGCCGTCTCGCCGCGATACCGCGCCGACGCCCACGTGTACGCCTACTTCACCTCGGCCGTGGACAACCGGATCGTCCGCTTCCGGCTGGCCGCGCCGCAGGTCCAGCAGCCGATCCTCACCGGGCTCGCCCGGGCCAGCTCCCACGACGGCGGACGGATCGCCTTCGGCCCGGACGGGATGCTCTACGCCGGCGTCGGGGACGCCGCCCGGCCCGCCACCGCGCAGGACCCGGGCAGCCGCAACGGGAAGATCCTGCGGCTGCGGCCCGACGGCGGCGTGCCGTGGGACAACCCGGTCCGCGGTTCGCTGGTCTACAGCCTCGGCCACCGCAACGTCCAGGGCCTGGCCTGGGACTGGCGGGGCCGGCTCTACGCGACCGAGTTCGGCGCGAGCAGTTGGGACGAGGTGAACCGCGTCGTGCCGGGCGGCAACTACGGCTGGCCGGTCACCGAGGGGGTGGCCGGCGACCCGCGCTTCCGCGACCCGATCGTGACGCGGCGCCCCGCCGAGGCGTCGCCCAGCGGCGCGGCAATCGCCGGCGGGCGGCTCTACGTGGCGGCGCTGCGCGGCACCCGGCTGTGGGTCGTACCGCTCGACCCCGCGGGTGGCGCCGGCACACCCACCGCGGAACTCGTCGGCAGCTACGGCCGGCTGCGTACGGTGGCCGTCGCGCCGGACGGCTCGCTCTGGGTCAGCACCAGCAACCGGGACGGCCGGGGCGCCCCGGCCCCGGGCGACGACCGGATCCTGCGCTTCCCACCGTGCTGGTGGTGCTGACTCACCCGCTGGCCGGGGCGAGGTCCTTGGCGAACCAGTGGTGCGCGTAGGCCTCGGTGTTGTACGGCTCGACCTCCCGGTAGCCGGCCGAGCGGTACATCGCGATCGCCTCGGTGAGGTTGCGGTTGGTGTCCAGCCGGACGGCGGTCCAACCCCGCTCGGCGGCGTACCGTTCCAGCTCGCCCAGCAGCCGCCGGCCGAGGCCGAGCCCGCGCACGGCGTCCGACACCCAGACCCGCTTGATCTCGGCGGGCGCGTCGGGGTGGAGCTTCACCGCGCCGCAGCCGACCGGCTCGGCGTTGAGCGTGGCGAGCAGGAACACTCCGGCGGGCGGGGTCAGTTCCTCGTCGTGCACCGGGTTGCTCAGCGCCGGGTCGAACCCGTCGTCGAACCGGCGGGCGACGTCCCGGGCGTACGCCCGCACGCAGGCGCGGGCCCGCGGGTCGCCGGGTGGGCACGGCTCGATCACCACCATCGACGCGACGAGCAGCCGCTCGACCTCGGCCATCGCGGCGACCAGCCGGTCCCGGCGCGGCCCGGTCAGCGGCGCGAGGATCGACCAGGCGAGCTCGTCGGAGCGCTGGTCGAGTTCGGCCCATTCGGTGCGGCCGGCCGCGGTCAGCGCGACCGTCCGGACCCGCTGGTCGCCGGCCTGGTCGGCCGGCCCGACGGTGACCAACCCGTCGCTCTCCAGGGTGCGCAGCAGCCGGCTGAGGTACCCGGAGTCCAGCCCGAGCCGCACCCGCAGCGCGGCGACCTCCGCGCCGCCGGGGCCGATCTCCCAGAGCAGCCGGGCCTGCGCGAGCGGCCGGCCGCGGGCCATGTACTCGTCGTCGAGCGCGCCCACCCGCTGGGTGACCGTCCGGTTGAACCGTCGCACCGCGGCGACCAGCTGCTGGTCCATATACCTGACTTTAGTCAGGCTTCCCTGGTCGGCGCCAGCGGATCGGCGGCCCCGCGGCTGCCGGTTCTCAACGAGCATTGCAGCACTTCAAGATTGTTTTCAGCGGTAGTTTCAGCGTTCCGCCCAGCATTTCAGTCGGTCGGGCTGTGCCAACTGCCTGAACCTGGGACGCACCCTCCCCGTCCGTCACGACGGCAGGCTGCAACCGGGCGACAGGGTCAGGTACAACCGGCAGCGTGGGCCAACGGCCGATCGCCGAAGTCTGTCCGGTGGTCGACCGGCGCGCCGACATGATGGACCGCGTGGCCGACAAGTTGGGGAGCGCGTCGGCCTCAACCTATTGGGCTAGTTCGTTAGGGGTATGGCAACCGGTGGAGGGACGGCGTCGGCCGGCACCGCAGTCTGCCAAGCTTAGGGACGGTGCCGCCGAGCAGTGCGTCCAACTGTACGTTCCCCTGCCCGAGGCATAGGGCTGGAGGTCACTACGCCCGGATCAAGTCGATATCGCCGGGCACATCGGTGCTGCCGGGTTGGATCTCAAACAGGTCCGGTCCGATCTCTGCGGAGTCGCGTCGGATTCGCTCTGCCCACTGCGCCGGCCACTGGGTTCCCGAGGACCAGCGCACGCCATAGAGAAAGCCCGATATCAATGGGACGTTGCGCAGGCTACGTAGGTCGGCTCCTACAAAATCGCACTGAGCACGGTCAATTTCGGTGGCGAGGTCGTGGGCGAGGTCGGAGGCGAGGTCGTGGGCGAGGTCGTGGGCGCGGTCGAGGTCGAGGTTCTGGGCGCTGGCGAAGCGACGGTAGCTGATGCGGTAGCTGGCTTCGTTGATGGCGAGGAAGAGGCGGCGGGCGTCGCGGGCCAGGGCGGGATCGCCCGCGGCGTCGAGGTTGCGGACAATTTCGCGGGCAATTTCGCGGGCGAGGTCGAAGTCGCGGGCGAGGTCGAGGTCGAGGGCGCGGACGACGTCACGGGCGAGGCTGCGGGAGCGGGCAGCGCCGCGGGCTGGGCGAACGATTTCGACGGTGTGCCTGTCGGCCTGGTGGACGTGACGAAAGACCAATTCGAGTGAGCGAAGCGCTGGATGACGGCGGATGGCCAGACGGGTACCTGGCCGTAGCGATTCCAACAGTTCGGCTACCGTGCTGCGTGTCGCCTGCGCTGGCACCTGTGCGGACACGGGTTGGCGGTGGGTGGCGGTCATGGCGCCCGAAGTCGGGGCCCGGCGGGCGCCGGCGGCAACGAGGACGTTAGCCCACCACGGCGACACAGTGAGGCGCCACCACGGGCTGGTTGGGCGGGCTGCTTCGGCGAGCCGGCCAAGCAGGCTGTCAGCGTGGATCATCGGCCGTGGCCTCGCTGCTGTGGGCGTCGGCCGGGTCCAGGATTGGTGGATCGGCCGGATCGGGCTCGCGTTCGGTAACCTCAACGCGGCTCAGGATGCCACGGATCACCGATGGGGCGCAGGCACCCATAATGAGTGCGGGCCATGCGCCGGTCATCTGGGCATGCGCCGCCGCGGCGACCAGACCGCCGACGACGAGGCCCGCAAACGCAACGAAGAGATGCGGCCAGATCCCGTCTTGGGCGTAGCGCCAGGGCCACCGATAGCCTTCGGCCACGACCGAGGCTGACAGGCCAAGAAGCGCGGCAACCATGCCGCCGGCCAGGCCCCATCCGGTGGCTTCGACAACGCCCATGCCGCGCACCGTAGCCGATGATTGGTACGCCGCCTATCGACCGTTCTAAGAAAGAAAGACGCCAACCAGCCCGCGGGCGCTACTAAGCGATCCATGACAAACCGACAACGGCCTTCGGCAGTGGTGTCGACGTCAATGTCGCTCGGTGCGGCCTCGCGCCGTACGCGAAAAGGCCGTCGACCCTCGCGGAGTCGGCGGCCTTCGTCGTCTGACCGGGGTCAGCGCTGGTCGGCGGGGACGTAGTCCCGCTCTGCGTAGCCGGTGTAGATCGGCCGCCAGCGGCCGATCTTGGTCTCCGGGTCGCTGATCATCTGCCGTTACCCCGGGCCGGAGGCCAGCAAGACCAGCGCGACGAGCGGCGGGTATGCGTACTGGAAGTGTCGAGTGGCGGAGAAGCCAGCAAGCAGCGCCCCAGGAGATTTCACTCCCCAGGTCAGAAGCTCGGCCAGTGAAGTGTTCGGCGAGAACCGACAGCGCGGCGGTCGCTCAACACAGGAAATCGGCGAGCGCCGCGACGAACGCCTCCGGGTCGTCGAGCCACGGAAAGTGCCCACCACCCGGCTGCACGGTCACCTCGCCGTGCGGGAACAGGCCGGCGTACGCGGCGGCGCACGTCGGTGGGAGCGAGACGTCGTACTCGCCCGCGAGGACCAGGACGGGTGCCGGGAGACGGGCGAGGGCGGACCGGACGGTCGCCGGGTCGACCGCGCCCGCCGAGTAGTAGCCGGCCGCCGCGTCCGCGTTGCGCAGGCTCGCCTCCCGGGCGCGGTGGGCCTGGCTGACCTCGTCCCACCGGCCCCAGGTGAACGGCGCGATGGCCGCCCAGTCGGCCTCGTTGGCCCGACCCGACCAGATCCGCTCGAACGCGGCGAACGCCTCGGGGAACCACGGCTCGTCCCGGCGCAGTTCGGCGACCAGCCGACGGTCCCGATCGGTGACCGCCAGGTCGACCACCCGCGGGCTGGGCGTGACCAGGGCGAGCCGGCCGATCCGGTCGGGATGCCGGGCCGCTTGACGATCTCCCCGTCCTAGAGGACGGGGATTCCCTCCGCGCTGCGCGCGGAACACGCTGCGCCTGGGTGGATTACCGCTTCGTTGCGCGCTGCCGGCACTCGTGCCGGTCTTATGTGCGCTCCAC
>NZ_QGSW01000423.1:0-5644 GCF_003176715.1 Micromonospora sp. S4605 | reverse complement strand
GGTCAGGCGGCGGTGGACCAGATGGCGCGGAAGGCGGCGGCTTCGCCGGCCAGCCAGTGCTCGATCTGGTCGAACTTGACCCCGTCGGGCATCCGGTGGGCCTGGCCGCGCCGTACGTCGACCAGGACCGGCTCGGCGTGCGGGAGGATGTGGTCCATGTGCCGGGCCATCAGGTGCAGGGTGGCGAGCACGGCCTCCTCGCTCGGCGGGGTCTCGTCGAAGTGCAGCCGGACGGCCTCGGCCCGGCCGTCGGCGTGGCGTACGCCGAAGTGGGGGTTGATCTTGACGGGCAGGTCGCCGAGCATGGCGAGCGCGTCGCGGGTCTGGGCCAGATCGACCGAGGTGGGCTCGCCCAGCGAGCGCAGCCAGGCGGTCGCGCCCGGCACCAGCGCCTGGTAGAGCGGGCGCCAACGCGGCTTGACCACGTCGACCACCTGGTCGAGGTGGGTGCCGCCGGTGTGGAAGGCGATGTCGGCCTTGAGCGCCTTGACGAACTGGCCGTGCGGGTTGAAGCCGGAACGGCTGGCCCGCTGCTTGCGCAGCCCGCCGACGAAGGTGGCCTTGGTGGGGCCGGTGCGGTCGACGTAGCGGGTGAAGCCGAGCAGCGTGGCGTAGGGGGTGAGCGGCATGGAGGCGGGCGCGGTCACGGTCGTCCTCCCAGGTCAGGGCGTCGATTAGTACATACATTCTAATCGACGGGCCTGACATCGCCCAGGGAACGAAAAGGGCCGCCCGGGACATCCCGGACGGCCCTCGGCGGCAGAATTTCAGAGTTGGCCCACCGACGTGATCCGGACGACCGCCGCGCCCACCTCGTCCGACGCGGCGAGGTCGACCTCGGCGCTGATGCCCCAGTCGTGGTCGCCCTCGGGATCGTCGAGGATCTGCCGGACCGTCCAGCGCTCCCGACCCTGCTCGATCATGAGCAGCGCCGGCCCGCGGGCGTCCGGCCCGGTCCCGATCGCGTCGTAGGAGTCGAAGTACGGCTCCAGCGCGTCCGCCCAGGCGTCCGCGTCCCAGCCGTCGGCGGCATCCAGCTCGCCGAGGAGGTCCCAGCGGCGCAGGGCGGCCAGCTCCACCCGGCGGAACAGCGCGTTGCGCACCAGCACCCGGAACGCGCGGGCGTTGCGGGTGACCGCCGGCGGCCGGTCGTCCAGGGACGAGGCGACCTCCTCGACGTCGGACGGGTTGCGCAGCCGCTCCCACTCGTCGATCAGGCTGGAGTCGACCTGGCGGACCAGCTCGCCGAGCCACTCGATGAGGTCGACCAGCTCCTCGGTCTTGGCGTCCTCGGGCACGGTCTGGCGCAGCGTCTTGTACGCGTCGGCGAGGTAGCGCAGCACCAGCCCCTCGGAGCGGGACAGCCCGTAGAACTGCACGTACTCGGTGAAGGTCATCGCCCGCTCGTACATGTCGCGGACGACGGACTTGGGGGAGAGCTGGTGGTCGGCCACCCACGGGTGCCCCTGCCGGTACATCTCGTACGCCGACTCCAGCAGCTCCGCGAGGGGCTTGGGCCAGGTCACCTCGTCGAGCAGTTCGAGCCGGGCCTCGTACTCGATGCCCTCGGCCTTCATCGCGGCGACCGCCTCGCCGCGGGCCTTGAACTGCTGCGCGGAGAGCACCTGCCGCGGGTCGTCGAGGATCGACTCGATCACCGAGAGCACGTCCAGGGCGTACGCCGGGGACTCCCGGTCGAGCAGTTCGATCGCGGCCAGCGCGAGCGGCGACAGCGGCTGGTTGAGCGCGAAGTCGAGCTGGAGGTCGACGGTGAGCCGGACCCGCCGCCCGGTCTCGTCCGGCTCGGGCAGTTCCTCGACCACCCCGCCGGCGCGCAGCGCCCGGTAGATGGCGATGGCGCGCCGGATGTGCCTCCGCTGGGCGGCGCGGTCCTCGTGGTTGTCGGTGAGCAGGTGCCGCATCGCGGCGAACGCGTCGCCGGGCCGGCCGATCACGTTGAGCAGCATCGAGTGGCTGACCTGGAAGCTGGACGTGAGCGGCTCGGGTTCGGCCTCGACCAGGCGCTCGAAGGTGGGTTGGCCCCAGCCGATCGACCCCTCCGGCGGCTTCTTGCGCACCACCTTGCGCCGCTTCTTCGGGTCGTCGCCGGCCTTGGCGAGCGCCTTCTCGTTCTCGATCACGTGCTCGGGGGCCTGCACCACCACCCGGCCGACGGTGTCGAAGCCGGCCCGGCCGGCCCGCCCGGCGATCTGGTGGAACTCGCGGGCCTTGAGCAGCCGGGTGCGGGTGCCGTCGTACTTGCTCAGGCCGGTGAAGAGCACGGTGCGGATCGGCACGTTGATGCCGACCCCGAGGGTGTCGGTGCCGCAGATGACCTTGAGCAGGCCGGCCTGGGCGAGGGTCTCCACGAGGCGGCGGTACTTGGGCAGCATGCCCGCGTGGTGTACGCCGATGCCGTGCCGGACCAGCCGGGACAGCGTCTTGCCGAAGCCGGAGGTGAACCGGAAGTTCCCGATCGCCTGCGCGATCATGTCCTTCTCGGCCCGGGTGCAGACGTTCACGCTCATCAGCGCCTGGGCGCGCTCCAGCGCGGCGGCCTGGGTGAAGTGCACGACGTAGACCGGGGCCTGCTTGGTCTCCAGCAGCTCCTCGAGGGTCTCGTGCAGCGGCGTCATCGCGTACGAGAAGAGCAGCGGGACCGGCCGCTCGGCCGAGCGGACGACGGCGGTGGCCCGCCCGGTGCGCCGGGTCAGGTCGTCGACGAACCGGGTGGTGTCGCCGAGCGTCGCGGACATCAGGATGAACTGGGCCTGCGGCAGCTCGATCAGCGGCACCTGCCAGGCCCACCCCCGGTCGGGCTCGGCGTAGAAGTGGAACTCGTCCATGATCACCTGGCCGACGTCGGCCCGGTCGCCCTCGCGCAGGGCGAGGTTGGCCAGGATCTCGGCGGTGCAGCAGATGATCGGGGCGTCGGCGTTGACGCTGGCGTCGCCGGTGAGCATGCCGACGTTGTCGGCGCCGAACACCTCGCAGAGGGCGAAGAACTTCTCCGACACCAGGGCCTTGATCGGCGCGGTGTAGAAGGTGGTCCGGTCGTCGGCCAGGGCCGCGAAGTGCGCCGCGATGGCGACCAGGCTCTTGCCGGAGCCGGTCGGGGTGTTCATGATCACGTTGGCGCCGGAGACGATCTCGATGACCGCCTCCTCCTGGTGGGGGTAGAGGTCGAGACCGCGCTCCTTCGCCCAGCCGGCGAACGCGTCGTAGAGGGTGTCGGGGTCGGCGCTTGTCGGCAGCGCGGCGGTGAGCGTCATAGCGCGTCCATGGTGCCTGGATCATGGCCCCGCGCGCCAACCGGGCCGGGCAGAGCCGCACCAGCCGGGCGGGTCGGGCCGCTCAGGCCGACCGGTGCCGACCGGGCCGGGCCACCCCGGCAGGGCCGGGGAGCGCCGGCCGGGCCGGGCCGAGCGCTGCGGGTCAGCGGCGGCGGTGCACCAGGTCGAAGATCTCCCGCCCGGCGGTCAGGGCGCGCCGCTCGAACTTGGTCACCGGCCGGTGCGCCGGGCGCGGCGCGTAGCCGTCGTGGGCGTTCACCAACCCGGGGTCGGCGTCCAGCGTCTGGCGCATCGCCGCGGCGTACTCGGCCCAGTCGGTGGCGCAGTGCAGCGTGCCGCCGGGCGCCAGCCGGGAGCGCAGCAGCGCGACGTGCGCCGGCTGGATCAGCCGCCGCTTGTGGTGCCGGGCCTTCGGCCACGGGTCGGGGAAGAAGACGTGCACCGCGTCCAGCGAGCCGGCCGGCAGGGCCCGGACCAGGTCGAGCGCGTCGCCCCGGGCGACCCGCACATTGCCCAGTCCGTGCCGCCGGACCAGGTCCAGCAGGTTGGCGATTCCGGGCGTGTGCACCTCGACCGCCAGATAGTCTCGATCCGGATCGGCAGCGGCTATCGCGGCGGTGGCGTCACCCATGCCGGACCCGATCTCGAGCACCAGCGGGGCCCGGCGCCCGAACAGCTCGGCCGGTTCGACGGCCGTCCGGCCGTCGTCCGGGACCACCAGGCCGTACGCCGGCCAGAGCTGCTCCAGCGCCGCGCGCTGGCGGTCGGTCAGCCGGCCGCGGCGCGGGTGGAAGGTGCGGATCGACCGGGCCGCGGGCGGCGCGACGGTGGCGGGTTCGGAGTCGGTGGTGGTCACAGCGACCCGAGCGTACGCGACGGCCGCGCCGGATCGGATGTGATGTACGACCAGGGATGAGAGGATCCATCCCGTACGGCAGGCCCGGGCGCCTCGGCTGTCCGGCACTGCTCCAGCGCGCCGGGAGGGGGCGTCGTGTCAGTGACCCGCGGTGGTCTGGCGCTCTCGGCCGCGGCCCTGCTCGCCGGCGCGCTGCTGGCCGCCGCCCCGGCCCAGGCCGCGCCGGTGGCCGCTCCCCAGCCCATCCCCGGCCCGACCGTCTTCGTCGAGGTGAGTCCGAGCACCGTCGAGCCCGGTTTCCTGGTCGGCATCAAGGCCAGCTGCAAGGACAACTCGGTCCCGGCGATCGTCGTCTCGGACGCCTTCGGCCGGGTGCAGGTGCAGCCGCAGCGGGGGTTGCTGACCGCGGCGCCGATGGTCCGGGAGCGCACCCGGCCGGGCAACTACCGGGTCAAGCTGGAGTGCCCGGACGGGGAGACCGCCTCGACCATGCTCCAGGTGGTCAAGGCGGTGCAGCCCAGCCGCGGCCCGGCCACCGGGTTCGGCGGCGGCGCCGGCGGGATGACCGGTGGGCTGCTGATTCCGGGCGGGCTGGCGCTCACCGTGGTCGGGCTGGTCGTCTGGGTGCTGGCGCTGCGCCGGCCCCGTACCGTCCGCGGCGCCGCCCGACGGTGAGGCCGCCGCCATGACGACCACCGCCCGCAGCGCGCAGCCGGGTCGCCGCCGGCCCGGTGGCCGTAGCCCGTGGTCGATCCCGCTGGCCGTGGTGCTGGTGCTGGTCGGCGTCTTCGCCACCGGGGCGGGCCTGGGCCGCTCGGTGGGGCCGCTGGAATGGGTCGCCGCCGGTGGTGACCGGCCGGCCGGCGGCGAGCCCGGCGCGCTGAAGGCCAGCCGGCCGGTGCGCCTCTCGGTGCCGGCGATCAAGGTCGCCGCGCCGGTGGAACCGGTCGGCCAGGCCCGGGACGGGTCGATCGCCGTACCGCCGCTGAGCCGGCACCACGAGACCGGTTGGTACGACCGAGGGCCGACCCCCGGTGAGCCGGGCTGGGCGGTCATCGTCGGGCACGTGGACACCAAGGACGGCCCGTCGGTCTTCCACGACCTGGGCCAGCTGCGTCCGGGCGACACCATCGAGGTGACCCGCGCGGACGGCTCGGTGGTGGCGTTCCGGGTCGACTCGGTCGAGCGGTTCCCGAAGGACCGGCTGCCCGCCGACCGGGTCTACCGCGACGACGGGCCGCCCGGCCTGCGCCTGATCACCTGCGGCGGCGAGTTCGTCGGCGGCCGCACCGGCTACACCGACAACGTGATCGCCTTCGCCTCCCTCGCCAGCCCTCGGAACGACCAGGGTTGACCATGAGGTTGGCGGCGTCCGAGCAGATCGACATCGCCGTCAACCTCATGATCAACGGGGGTGGCGGGGTGGGTCAGGGGACCTGCTGGACGACCTCGAACTCCAGGAGGGTGGCGCCGGAGGCGCTGTCTCTTATACACA
>NZ_QGSW01000461.1:0-5658 GCF_003176715.1 Micromonospora sp. S4605 | reverse complement strand
TCTCGCCCTGCTCGCGTGCCTGCTGGCGCAGGCGCAGCCCGTCGTTGAACACCACCCGCGCGCACCCGAACGCCCGAGCCAGCTCGATCTGCTGGCCGGGCGTCGGGTAGACGCGGAAGTTGTAACGGAGCTGCACATCGGACAGTCTACCATTGGTCTATGGCTGCCTCCCTGGATGTTCGCACCGGTAGGCACTGTGTCTTCGTCCTGCACGCCCACTTGGTCTTCGTGACGAAGATCCGGCACAGAGTGTTCACCGACCAGCACCTGACCCGCCTAGAAGAGATCATGCGGGCGGTGTGCGCCGACTTCGAGTGCGACCTGGTCGAGTTCAACGGCGAGAGCGAGCACGTGCACCTGCTGGTCAACTTCCCGCCGAAGGTCGCCTTGTCGAAGCTGGTCAACAGTCTCAAGGGTGTGTCCTCGCGACGGATGCGGCAGGAGTTCCCCGACCTGGTACGCCACTACTACCAGGCCAACAGGCTGTGGTCCGCCTCGTACTTCGCCGGGTCCGTCGCCGGCGCCCCCCAGGCCGTTCTACGCCAATACATCGAGCAGCAGAACAAGCCAACCTAGAGCACGCTCGGGCCTAGGCGGCCCTCCCGCGCCGGCCTTCACCCCCGCCCTAAAGGGCGGAACACTGGCCCGCATCTCGGTAGCCCAGGTCATGACGTCGAGGGACCGGGTGTCGCGGGGCGTGGTGGCGATCAGCGCTTCGGCGGCGTCGATGGAGAACACCCACGGGCCGAAGTGGAACCACTGTGGTTGTCGAGGGCCGGTCACTGGCGACCCCCGTGCCTGGTGAGGCGGGTGTAGATCGCGACGCAGCGGAGTATCAGCTCGTGTGACGGTAGGGCCCGCAGCCGCTGCCGCTGGTTGTCGGCGAGCCGGTCCCAGATCAGGACCGTGACGGCGGCCGACCACACGTCCACGAGAGCGCCGTCGATCTTGGCGTACTGGCGGTCGGTGACGATGCGCCGCAGCGTGGCGATGAGCGTGGCGTCTCCTGGCGGGTGGTTGGCGTCGTCGGGGCGTTGAGCTTCCGGGAGCAGGCTGTAGCAGTCCTCGCAGGTGTAGGTGCTGCGCGGCGGGTCCTCGGTCTCCCACCGTCGAACGTCGGCGGCGGGCAGCCCGCACACCGCCTGCTGCAGGTCGCGGGGGTGGCGGATGTGCGCGCTCATCGGCTGCCCGCCTGGTCTGATCCCCACAAAGCTGTGCTGTGCCATGCGGCGTGTCCCTTCCCTGTGCGGGCCGGGGCGGCGGCACGGTGACCGCCGCCCCGGGGGCGTGAACGAGGGGTGGTCAGACCTTGAGCAAGTCGAAGGCGGCGAGCTTCAGGTCGCCGACATTGCCGGTGAGCACCCGGGTGGCGCGGGCGGTGGCGTTCTTGGCGGGCTGGTAGTGGTCGAGGTATTCGGTGATGGCCTGGTATCCGGCCCACCGGTTGCCGGTGATGGGTTTGAGGGTGTCGGCCTCGCGGATCAGGTACTTGAGGGTGCCAAGCCGCTGTTTGGCGTTGTTCTTGGTCTGCTCGGAGGCGTTGTCCTTGACCGGCCACACCTGCGCCACCACGTTCTCGAACTCGCGCATCGTCAGCTCGGTCTGCAGCATCCGCTCGGCGGCCTTCTCGAAGGTCTCCATGTACCGCCACATCAGGCCCAGGGCTTCGCGGGCCTGGCTGATCTGGGAGTTGACGTTGGAGGTGTGCCGGAAGGTGTAGTGCCCGACCGCATGCCGGAACGCGGCGCGTTGGGTGTTGGCACACACCACCCGGATCGGGCTGGCGTCCACCCGCAGGGCGGCGGTGCCGTCGTGCGAGGTGGTGCCGATCAGGTAGAGGTCCAGGCGGTCCACTCCGGCGATCTCCATCGCGTCCGGGAGCTTCATGGTCACGAACACGCTCTTGCCGCGGCGCAGGCTGCCGGCGGTTTCGAAGTGGGCGCCGCCCACCTGATCGACGAGGCGATCCAGCAGTTCGGCGCACTGCTCGTTCTGGACCACGGTGTAGTCGGTGCCGACGATGCCCAGATACTCGGTGTGGCCGGTGACCGGGTTGCGGCGCACGGTCATCCGCTTGTCATCGGCCGGGATCTGCACCTCGACGCCGTCGACGACGTCGATGCCGACAGTGCGGATGGTGCGCACGCCCCAGTCGCCGAGGCGGGCGGTGGCCATGATCTCCTCGGCCTTCATCGTGTCCTGGGTGACGGTGCCCAGCTGGTGCCAGGCCGACAGGCGGGCGCTGGCGAAGGCGGTCGTTCCGTCCGCGAATGTCTCCAGTTCGTGCGGCACGGTTTCTCCTCTCAATGTGCCGCGGGGGCCGAGCGCATGTCTCGGCCCCCGCGATGGGCTGGGGATCGTGGGGGTCAGCTGGGCGCGTCGGTCTGGGCGGCGTTGCCGCTGTCGGCCTGTGCCGGGTAGGTGAAGGTCAGCGGCGTGTCGGAGACCAGGAGGATGCGGCCGGCGGCGGCGGCCTTGGTGCAGTTGTTGCGCACGGCCCCGCTGCTGACGGTGCGCCCGAGCTGTCCGCCAAGCACGGTGGCGATGTCCTGCGGGGTCATCGCCCGGCCTGGGTTGGCGGCCAGCACGTCGAGGGTGAGCTTCTCCAGCTCGCCCCGGCCGAACGGCTGGCTGCCGTCGGCGTTGGCGGTTCCGTCGCTGCGCCTGCCCACGCTCCTGGCGACGCCCGATGCGCGGGTGGGCGTGCGGGTGGGCAGGGTGACGACGTGGGTCTCGCCCTCCGGGCCGACGACATGCAGCGTGCCGTCCGGACGGATCAACGGCAGCACCGTCGCCGTGGCGCTCGGCGTGGTCGCCAGCCCCCGGATCACCTGGTAGCACAGCGGGCAGCGGGGCGGCTCCGGGTTCGGGTCGACCTCGCTGGCCTTGGTCGGACCCGGGATCCACCGCTCCGGCAGGCCGGGCAGGCGACGCGCGGCGTCGGCCTGCTCCATCGCGGTCAGCAGCCGGGTGGCGGTCGGGTGACCGATGCCGCTCTCGGCCACGATCACGTCGAGCGTCGCGCCGTCGTCGCCGTAGTCGGCCAGGACGCCCTTGATGGCCATGACCTTGCGGTCACCCGGGCGCGTCGGTTGCACCACGGTGACCGTCCGACCCTCGTCGTCCTCGCCGTTGTCCTCGTCGTCCGGGCCCTCGTCGTTGGCGTTCTGGTCGGCCTCGTCCTCCGCGTCGTCTCGGTCGGTTTCCTTCTCGCCGTCGCCGTCGCCGTCGCCGTCGCCGCCGCCGTCGGTTCCGGGCTGGTCGGCCTGCTCGGTGTCGTCAAGGGCCGGCTCGTCGGCCACCCTGTCGAGGTCCGGGTCGGTGAGGTCGGTACCGTCCGCGCCTGCCGTGTGCTCGCCGCTGAGGTCACCGGTGTCGTGCGCGGCGTCGGTGGGCTCCGCCGGCGTCGCCAGGGTCCACCGGGTGGGGGTGCCGTCGGCCGGGTCGGCCCCGGTGTCCACCGCGACGATCACACCGGCGTCGGCCAGGGTCTTGATCGCCTTGTCGGTGGTCGACCGGGCCTTGCCGGACCGGTCTGCCAGCTCGTGGAGGTTGCCCTGACCGAGTGCGGTCAAGGCATCGAGGACGGCCTGCGTAGCAGGCGTCAGGGACAGGTTTTCCATGAGGTTCCCCTCCTTGGGAACGTGGGGTTGGGGATGCCCGGTGTGGTGCCGGGCGGTCGGGTGCCGGGTCGCGGGCAGCGGTCAGCGCGGCAAGCGCGTGAAGCGGTGCCGTGCTGGGTGCTGCGGGGTTGCGGCCCGGTGGCCTCGGCGGTGTGTGATGACGCCGAGGGGTCAATGGCGGGAGCGGCGAGCTCGTCGGCCGCGGACAGCAGGATGAGATGTCGAGCCTGCCCTCGGCAGGACTGCGGTTGATGCCGGCATCAGCGGGGGATGGGCGCGGCTGCCGGGGGTCGACCGTGAGATCCAGTTCGGCGTCGGGCTCACCGACGTGTAGGCGGCTGGTCCGCCCGGCGGCCTGTTGCTTGTGGCAGGAGTCGGTGTGGGGCAGGGATGCTGTCTGCGGGGTTGACGCAGCGCCGCCGCGGAAGCTTCTAGTTGGCGAGGTGCGCGAGCTCGGCCGGGGTGAGCTGGGCGGGGGTGCGGCTGCGCCACGCGTCGGAGTGGCGCAGGTGCCACCAGCGCAGCAGTGACCGGCAGGCCGAGGCGAGGTCGTCACACATTGGCAGCGGGTACGCCATGACGGAGGTGGTGGGGCGATGCTGCGGGTCGATGTACGCCGTTGGCGTCCACCCATGGTCGGTTTCGGTGACCTCGCCGACCACCCGGTCGGGGTAGGGGACGTCGAAGGAGGTAGCGGCCTCGGCGTCGGGCACCACCTGCCAGGTGCTCGCGTCTGTGCGCCGCAGCGTCGCCACGCCCTGCGACGGGTCGCAGCGTCGCAGGAGCAGGTGCCGCTCATCGCCGTCGCCGATTGTCTGGTGGTTGCGCCAGGCGCGGTAGGTGGTGATGAGCGTGGCCCCGAGGACGGTGTGCCGCTCGCGGGCGGTGAGCGCGTCGGTGAGGGCCTGGTGGTAGCCGGCCGCGTGCAGGTCGGCGCGGACGGCCAGCCCGTGGCGGGCCTTCTCGGCGAGCACGCTCACTCGGGCGAGGGCCTGGTCGAGGCTGGTGGTGCTGTCGGTGAAGTCGCGGGCGGTCGTGTGGAGGAGGCGGGCGAGGTCACCGACCGGGTCGACGGTGGCGGTGTCGTGGCGCCACAGGTGCTCCGGCAGGACGTCGTTGGTGTCGGCGGCGATGCGCCGCAGAGCGGGGTCGGTCAGAAACACCAGGGTCTCCTTTGCAGGTGGGCGGGTGGTGAGCATGCGAAAGGCCGGCCGCGGGGGACTGCGACCGGCCTTCGGGTTGGGTTTCGGGTGAACGGGTTAGGCGATGGCGATGGCACACAGCCGGGCGTTGGAGCGCAGGCTGCGTAGGTAGGTGCACGCCGCGTTGAGGAAGCGGAACCGGTCCGCGATGGAGTCACTGGCGGGAAGGAGCAGTTGGCCGTCGGTGGTGATCAGCGCGTCCCCGATCAGCGCCTTGCGCCAGTACAGCGCGGCGTAGGTGGCTTCGCCGGCCTGGTAGACCGACAGCTCGTAGGGGTCGAGGGTGTGGGCGAGCATTGCCAGGACGTGGGGCTGTTGCTCGAAGCGCCGCCGGGCCTCAGCCAGGCTGACCTTGGTCGGGTCGGCGTGGTGCTGAGCGAGATAGTGCTCCCAGGGGCGGGCGGGTTTGGTGATGGCGGCGACGTGGGTGTTCCAGGCACGCCACCGCTGGGCGGCGTCCTGGGCGGCCTTGGCGGCGGTGCCGGTCAGGTCGAGGCGGCTTTTGCGGCCGCCGGCGGCCCGAGTGACCGCGCCGAAGCGGCGGGCGGCGTCAAGCAGGCAGTAGGCGAACCAGCGGGTGAGCCAGCCGAGCAGGGGGCGGTGGCGGACGTGGTAGCGGCGAGCGGGGGTGCCGTTGGCGTGCAGGAGGTCGTTGACCTTTTCCGAGGCGGCGAACCAGTCGGCGTGTTCGCCGGGGGCGAAACAGACGGTGACCACCAGGATGGTGAGCGGTCTGGGATGGGGCATGGTGGGGTGCTCCCTTCACGAGGAGGTCGGGCTTGGGTGCGCGGTGTGTCAGCGGTCGCGACGTCTGTG
This sequence comes from Micromonospora sp. S4605, assembly GCF_003176715.1. NCBI lineage: Bacteria > Bacillati > Actinomycetota > Actinomycetes > Micromonosporales > Micromonosporaceae > Micromonospora > Micromonospora sp. S4605. The sequence continues at coordinate 17 of NZ_QGSW01000461.1, read as the reverse complement.
CCGGGAAGCTGCCGTCG
>NZ_QGSW01000116.1:0-5671 GCF_003176715.1 Micromonospora sp. S4605 | reverse complement strand
GGACGGGGCCGGCGCGGTCCGGGACCCGGCGGGACGGCGCTGGCGGACCCGGCTGCTGGCCGCGCTGGCGGTGGTCGCCCTCGCCACGGTCTCGGGCGGGGCGGCCGGCGGCTGGGTGGCCAGCCGGGACGGCGCACCGGGCGGGACGCCGGCGTCCGCCGCCCCGGTACCGGCCGAGTTGGTCACCGCCGCCGGGAAGACCGTGCCGGGGGTGGTGTCGGTGCTGGTCGGCGGGGCCGGCGGCGCGTCGGCCAGCGGGTCCGGTTTCGCCGTCGACGACCAGCAGCACATCATCACCAACGACCACATCCTGGCCAAGGGCCGCAATGGCTCGGTCACCGTGGAACTACCGGACGGCCGGCGGTTCGCCGCCGAGGTGGTCGGCCGGGAGCCGCGCAGCGACCTGGCGGTGCTCAAGGTGCCGCCGTCGGCCGGGTTGGCGGCGCTGCCGCTGGCGAAACCCGGTGCCACCCGGGTGGGCGAGCCGGTGCTCGCGGTCGGGTCGCCGCTGGGGCTGCCCGGCACCGTCACCGCCGGCATCGTCAGCGCCCTGGACCGGCAGGTCCGGCTCGGGGACAACCGGCACTCCGCGGTGCAGACCGACGCGTCGATCAACCCGGGCAACTCCGGCGGTCCGCTGGTCAACGCGCGCGGCGAGGTGGTCGGGGTGAACACGGCGATCGCCACCATCGACGGCAACGGCTCGATCGGCATCGGCTTCGCCATCCCGATCGACCAGGTGCAGCAGACCGCCGACACCATCATCGGCAAGGGCGGCTGAGGTCCGGCTGCCCGCCCAAGGCTTGTGCCGGCCCGCCGGCCCGGCGGCCCGGCGGCCTGGTCGGCCGTGCCGGCCGGGGCCGGCGGGCCGTGCTGGGAAAGCGGGAAGTGTCGGATACCCGGCGCGGAAGGATCGGACCATGGAAATATTACGCTGAGTATGGATACTGGCGTGGGTGGAGCGTCCTCTCATCGCGGTCCTCCTGCTGGTGGGCCTGGTCATCGGGTGCGGGGTGGGGTCGGCGTACGCCCGGGCTCGTCGAAGTTGGGCCGACTACCAGACCATCAAGAAGAGCGTGCCCGGGGCGCGTCGCGCCGCGTGGCTGCTGATCCGGGCGGTCACCACGAAGATCGGCGTGATCGCCCTGCTGCTGGTCGGCGCGGTCGCGTACGCGGCGGTCGGCGCCGACGGCGAGTCCGCGCAACCGTCGCCCACCCCGAGTGTCACGCCCAGCGAGCGCCCCGGCCGCTAGCCGGTCGCCCACCCCAGGCCACACCGGGCGGGCGGTCCGGCCGCTAGCCTCAAGGAGTGGACGACGGACTGCGGGTGACCGACCGGTGGGTCGTCCCCGCCGGTGAGCTGCGGGAACGCTTCTCCCGCTCGTCCGGGCCCGGCGGGCAGGGGGTGAACACCGCCGACTCCCGGGTCGAGTTGAGCTTCGACCTCGGCTCGTCGCCGAGCGTGCCGGCGTCGCTGCGGGCGCGCGCCCTGGAGCGGCTGGCCAACCGGCTGGTCGACGGTGTGCTCACCATCGCCGCCAGCGAGCACCGCGCGCAGCTGGCCAACCGGGAGGCCGCCCGGGAGCGGCTGGTCGCCCTGCTGCGCGAGGCGGTGGCCCCACCGCCCCCGCCGCGTCGGCCGACCCGGCCGTCCCGGGGCGCCAAGGAGCGTCGGCTGGCCGAGAAGAAGCGCCAGTCGCAGCGCAAGCGGGACCGCCGCGTCGACGGCGAATAGCCGGCCGCGGTTCCTCGCGTCATCTCCGGCATGGCGGCATCCACCCGACCCGGACACCGCCACCTCGTTGATGGCGTCGGCCGGCTAGGCCGGGAGGGCCGCCAGCAGCCGCTCCCGCAGCCGGGCGGCGCGCTCGGCGAAACCGCGTTGGGCCGTCACGTACTCGACCCGCCCCTGCGCCGTCTCCACCCGGACCGGCGGGTAGCCGAGCGCGGCCAGGTCGTACGGGCTGGCTCGCATGTCCAGCGTGCGGATCTCCCGCGCCAGCTCGAAGCAGTCCGCCACCAACTCCGACGGGACCAGCGGCGAGAGCTTGTACGCCCACTTGTAGAGATCCATGTTGGCGTGCAGGCAGCCCGGCTGCTCGTTGGCGTGCTGGGTCTCCCGGGTCGGGGTGAGCAGGTTCAGCGGCCGGGCCGGCGCGGTGAAGAAGCGGTACGCGTCGAAGTGGCTGCACCGGATCCGGTTCGCCTCGACCGTCCGCGCGGTCTGCTCCGGGCTGAGCCGCAGCGGCCAGGCGTTGTGCCGTACCTCGGCCTGGGTCTGTCGGTAGACCATCGCCCACTCGTGCATCCCGAAGCAGCCGAAGTGGCCCGCCCGGCCCGCGGTCGCCGTGAGCAGCGAGCGGATCCAGTCGACCGAGTCGGCTCGGCGGGTGCGCACCGCGGCGGTGTCGAGGGTGACCCCGCCGGCGGTGGGGCGGTAGTCCCGGCCGAACTCGGCCGGGTCCGCGTCCCGCAGCACCGTGCCGGCGCCCGGGTGCCAGCGGCGCAGCTGCGCCGGCCGGTGCGAGTAGTAGGTGAAGAGGAAGTCCTCGACCGGGTGCTTCTCGCCCCGGCGGCGGCGGGCCAGGTGCGGCGTCAGCCAGGCGTCCACCCGCTCCTCGTGCGCCCGCCGCCGGGCCTGCCAGTGCGCGGCGTCGAGCACGGCGGTGGGGGCGAGGGCGGCGGTCACGGACCCCAGGGTACGACCGCCGCCCGCCGACAGGTCAGGGCACGTCCACCCGCACCCCGGCGGAGAAGACCCCGCTGCGCAGCTCCAACTGGGTCGGCGGTTGCCGCCCGGTGACGGTGAAGACCAGCGGCAGCACCATCCGGGTGCCGGCCGCCACCGGTCGGGCGAAGACGTCCCGACCCTGGTTGGCCGCCCGGGTGGCCAGCTCGTCGGTGCTGACGAAGTTGCCGTCCGGCAGGTACGCCCGCTGCAGCCGGCCGTGCCAGCTCTGCTGCTCCGGGCTGACGTTGCGCACCCCCACGGTGGCCTGGCACCGCCGGCCGCCAACCCCGGGGTCGCAGGCAATGCGGTAGACGGTGAACTCGAAGGCCGATTCGCGCAGCGGCACCCCGACCGGGCCGTTCACCCCGCGGCCGATCCACGCCCCGCTCGTCGGCTGGCTGTCGGTGTCGACCGCGGCGACCCGCTGGGTGGCCGTCCAACCGGCCGCGCCGACCGTGCCGGCCAGCACCGCCGCCGCCACTCCGACCAGCAGCCACACCGGCGGGGTGCGGCGACGCTCCGGCGGCCGGGGCGCGGCCGGTCGCGGGTACACGGCCCCGGGCCCGTCGCCGGCCAGGGCCGCGGCCACCGGCCGGCGCCGGCGGCGCCAGACCCAGAGGGCGCCGACCGCGGCGAGCAGCAGCACCGCGGCGAGTCCGGCCAGCACCACGGGTGTCTGGCGCCACACTGGCGCCTCGGTCACCTCGGCGGCCGGCACCGGCGCCGCGTTCCAGGTCGCCGTCGCGCAGTCGTACGGCCGGCTGCCGTCACCGGCGAACGCGCAGGCCGGCGCGGTCAGCGGGCGGCCCGGCGCGGCGGTGGTGAGCGCGGTGCCGAGGGTGGTGGTGCTCTTGGCCGGCAGCCGGAGCCGCCAGGTCACCTCGGTGGGCGAGGCCTGCCCGGCGGACCGGACGGCCCGTCCGCCTGCGGAGATCGCGGTGGCCGACGAACCCGGCGGCAGCTCCTGCCGGATCGTGGTGTCCACCGGCGCGCTGCCGGTGTTGCGCACCTGGATCCGGTAGCGCGGTGCCGGCGTGCTCTCCGGCGCGACCGCCACGGTGACCGGTGACGGCGCCGGTGCCGGCGCTGCCCGGGTCGGGGTGGGCACCGCCGGCGGTGCGGACGGCATGGCCGGTGCGGGTGTCTGCGGGGCCGCCGCCGGTCGCGGCCGGGCGGTGGCCGCCTCCGGGGCCGGGTGCAGCGCCGGCAGCGCGGCGAGGACGCCGAGGCAGTGGACGAACACTGCGAGGGCCTTGTGGTGTCGTGTCGATGCAGGCATACGAACGAACCTCCGCAGCCGACGCTAGGGGCGGCCGGACGTCGTGCGGGTACGAAGCGGGGAATCCCGCCCCGCCGACCGGTGGTCCGGGTATCGTGCCCGGGCCGCGCGCCGGTACCGCTCACCGGCCGTGGCGGCGGCCGGGACGGCTCCGACCGGGGATAGATTGGCCCGGTGCGTATCGCTCGTTTCGCTCATGCCAAGGGAATGTCGTTCGGGGTCGTCGAGGGGGAGCCGGGGGCCGGCCCGCAGGGGCTGACCATCGCCGAGATCGAGGGCCACCCGTTCGGCCAGCTCACCTTCAGCGGCGCCCGGTGGGCGCTCTCCGACGTCCGGCTGCTCTCGCCGATCCTGCCCAGCAAGGTGGTCTGTGTCGGCCGCAACTACGCCGAGCACGCCGCCGAGCACGGCAGCGAGGTGCCCAAGGAGCCGCTGCTCTTCCTCAAGCCGTCCACCTCGGTGATCGGGCCTCGGGACGCGATCCGGCTGCCGATCTTCTCCAAGCAGGTCGAGCACGAGGCGGAGCTGGCGGTGGTGATCGGCGCGCCGGGCGCCCGCCGGGCCGACCGCGCCGCCGCGGAGCGGGCCATCTTCGGCTACACCTGCGCCAACGACGTCACCGCCCGCGACCTGCAGCGCTCCGACGGCCAGTGGACCCGGGCCAAGGGCTTCGACTCGTTCTGCCCGATCGGGCCGTGGATCACCACCGGGCTGGACGTCAGCGACCTGGAGATCCGGTGCGAGGTGGGGCGCGGGCCGGAGGAGATGGAGGTCCGCCAGCTGGGCCGGACCCGGGACATGGTCTTCGACGTGCCGGCGCTGGTGTCGTACATCTCGCACGTGATGACGCTGCTGCCGGGGGACGTGGTGCTGACCGGCACGCCGGCGGGGGTTAGCCCGCTCACGGACGGGGATACGGTCACCGTACGAATCGAGGGCATCGGCGAGCTGAGCAACCCGGTGGTGCCCGTCGCATGACGCGTCGAGAGCCCGTTTCCGCAGCTCAAGGGCGGTTTCGGGGGGCTCGATTTGGCCTGTCGGCACCGGGAGGGTAAAGTTTGTCCCCGGCGCCGCAAGGGGCCAATGGGGTATGGGGTAATTGGCAGCCCGACTGATTCTGGTTCAGTTAGTCTAGGTTCGAGTCCTGGTACCCCAGCAAACCGGTGTTCGTGAGAACGTCGGTCGCTGGATTCTGTTGGAGTCTGCACCGGTCCCGCGAGGGGCTCGGCGAGGTCTCTGGTAAGGTTCAGCGGCGCCGCTCGACAGAGCGGCACGGCAACACAGAGGTTCTGGCCCCGTCGTCTAGCGGCCCAGGACGCCGCCCTCTCAAGGCGGTAGCGCCGGTTCGAATCCGGTCGGGGCTACATCCGGGTACGGCCCGTCTCGCTTCGGTGAGGCGGGCCGTTCCGCTTCTGCGCGGTCTACCCGCCCCGACCCGGTCCACACCCGGTGAGGGGACGCCGCTACACTACAGCGGCACCCGCCCGCCGCGGCGGTGAACGCAGGAAAGTGCCTGGCCCCGTCGTCTAGCGGCCCAGGACGCCGCCCTCTCAAGGCGGTAGCGCCGGTTCGAATCCGGTCGGGGCTACATCCGGAACGGCCCGTCTCGCCCCCGCGAGGCGGGCCGTTCCCTCTCCACCCTCTCCACCCTCTCCACCCTC
>NZ_QGSW01000139.1:0-41118 GCF_003176715.1 Micromonospora sp. S4605 | reverse complement strand
GGTAGCGGGTGCGCGCCGCGGTCGGGCGGGACCGGTGCGCGCCGCCGCCGCCGAGCGCCGCGCGCAGCGGGGCGAGCGTGTCATTGGTCAGCTGACCGGCCCAGACCAGGTCCCAGACGGCGGCGGCCAGCGCGGCGTCGTCGGTCGAGCCGACCCGGTCGGCCAGCGACCGGAAGAACAGCGCCTGACCGTCGCCGAGCGCGTCCAGCACGGCGTCGTGCAGCGGGGTACGGGTGAGCGCCTCGTCCGGCGGCGGGAGCAGGAGCGGCGCGGCGTCCGCGTACGCCAGGGTGACCCAGCCGTCCCCGCCGGAGATCGCCCCCGAGCCGGCCCACACCACCTCGCCGCTGGCGCAGAGCTCGTCGAGTTGGGCGGGGGAGTAGTCGGCGACCCGGCCGGGCAGCACCAGCCGCTCCAGCGCGGACGCCGGGACCGCCGCCCCCTGCAACTGCTCGACCGCCGCGGCCACCGCCTCCACCCCGCGGGCCGACGAGCCCACCTGCTGCCAGCGCGGCAGGAACGCGGCCAGCGCCCGGGGCGGTACCGGCTCGATCTCCCGGCGCAACGCCGCCAGCGACCGGCGGCGCAGCAGGCGCAGCACCTCGGCGTCGCACCACTGGGTGCCGACCGTGTCCGGGGCGAACTCGCCGGAGACCACCCGCCCGGTGGCGGCGAGCCGGCGCAGCGCCTGCTCCACCACGAACACCCCGAGCCCGAACCGGGCGGCGCAGCTGGCGGCGGCGAACGGGCCGTGCGTGCGGGCGTACCGGGCGACCAGGTCGCCGAGCGGGTCGGCGACCGGTTCGAGGTACGCCTCGGCCACCCCGACCGGCAGGGCCACGCCGAGCGCGTCGCGCAGCCGGCCGGCGTCCTCGACGCCCACCCACCGTTCCTCGCCGGCGATGCGCACCCGCAGCACCCGGCGGGCCGCCGCCAGCTCGGTGAGCCAGTCGGCCGGCGCGCCGCGGTCAGCCAGCTCGTCGGTGCTCAGGTCGCCGACCACGCGGAGCAGCTCGACCGCGTCCTCCAGGTCGCGCGGGCGGCGCTGCTCGGTCAGCCAGCGCAGCTGCCGCTCGGTCTCGGCCAGCACCGCCGGGTCGAGCAGCTCACGCAGGTCGACCCGGCCGAGCAGTTCGCCGAGCAGGGCCGAGTCCAGTGCCAGCGCGGCGGCCCGGCGCTCGGCCAGCGGGGCGTCACCCTCGTAGAGGAAGGCGCCGACATAGCCGAAGAGCAGCGACCGGGCGAACGGGGACGGCTGGGACGTCTCCACCTCGACCAGCCGCACCTTCCGGGCGGCCAGGTCGCGCATCAGCTCGGCCAGCGCCGGCTGGTCGAAGACGTCCTGCAGGCACTCCCGGGCGGCCTCCAGCGTGACCGGGAAGTCGGCGTACTCGCGGGCCACGTCGAGCAGCTGGGCGGCCCGCTGGCGCTGCTGCCAGAGCGGCTGACGGCGGCGCGGGTCGCGGCGGGGCAGCAGCAGCGACCGGGCGGCGCACTCGCGGAACCGGGCGGCGAAGAGCGCGGACGTGCCGACCGACTCCTCGACCAGTTGGGCGATCTCGTCCGGGTCGAAGACCACCACGTCGGCGCCGGGCGGCTCGTCGGCGGTGTCCGGCAGCCGGACGACGATGCCGTCGTCGGCCGGCATCACCTGGGCGTCCACCCCGTAGCGCTCGGCCAGCCGACGCCCGATCGCCAGCGCCCACGGCCCGTTCACCCGGGCGCCGAGCACGCTGTGCACGGCCAGCCGCCAGTCGCCCAGCTCGTCGCGGAACCGCTCCACCACCACCGTGCGGTCGTCCGGCAGGGCGCGGGTGGCGGCCCGCTGCTCGCGCAGGTAGGCCATCAGGTTGCCGGCGGCCCAGTCGTCCAGCCCGCCGGCGCGCAGCGCGGCGACCGCCGTCTCGTCGCTCTGCCGCAGCAGTGCCCGCACCCGGGCGCCGATCGCCCGGCCCAGCTCCACCGGGCGCCCCAGCTGGTCGCCCTTCCAGAACGGCATCTTCGCCGCCTGCCCGGGGGCCGGCGACACCAGCACCCGGTCGGGGGTGATCTCCTCGATCCGCCAGGAGGAGGAGCCGAGCAGGAAGACGTCACCGACCCGGGACTCGTAGACCATCTCCTCGTCCAGCTCGCCGACCCGCGCGGCACGCTCGGCGCCGGCCAGGAAGACCCCGAAGAGGCCGCGGTCGGGAATGGTGCCGCCGCTGGTCACCGCGAGCCGCTGCGCGCCGGGCCGGCCGGTGAGCAGGTCGGTGGCGCGGTCCCAGACCAGCCGGGGCCGCAGTTCGGCGAAGGCGGTGGACGGGTAGCGGCCGGAGAGCATGTCGAGCACCGCGTGCAGCGCCGAGTCGGGCAGCTCGGCGAAGGGCGCCGCCCGGCGGACCACCACCGCGAGGTCGCCGACCCGCCACGGCTCCAGCGCCACCATCGCCACGATCTGCTGGGCCAGCACGTCCAGCGGGTTGCGCGGATAGTGCAGCTCCTCGATCGCGCCGCCGGCCATCCGCTCGGCCACCACGGTGCACGAGAGCAGGTCTCCCCGGTGCTTCGGGAAGACCACGCCGCGGGAGACCGCGCCCACCTGGTGGCCGGCCCGGCCGACCCGTTGCAACCCGGCGGCGACGCTCGGCGGCGCCTCGATCTGCACCACCAGGTCGACGGCGCCCATGTCGATGCCGAGTTCGAGGCTGGAGGTGGCCACCACGGCGGGCAGCTGCCCGGACTTGAGCGCCTCCTCGATCTGCTTGCGCTCCTCGCGGGAGACGCTGCCATGGTGGGCGCGGGCGATCACCGGCGGGGCCCCGGCCACCGCGCCGGCCTGGGCCATCAGCTCGGCCGGCTGGCGTGGCGCCCGCGTCGGCCCCGTCGGCCCACCCCAGGCGTCGGCACCGCGCCGGCCGGTCGCTCCGTCCGGCGGCCGGCCGGCCCGAGTCGCCGGATCGCCGCCGGGGACTGACGGATCCGCATCACCCGCCGGCCCGGCGCGGCTGCCGTCCGGTGCCACCGCGGCGGCCAGCTCCTCGACGGCGAGTTCGTTGAGCCGGGCGCAGAGCCGTTCGGCCGAGCGGCGCGAGTTGGTGAAGACGATGGTCGACCGGTGCGCCCGGATCAGCGCGAAGACCCGTTCCTCCACCGCCGGCCAGATCGACGCGCGGCGCGGACCCGGGCCGCCGAGGTCGTCCTCGGGCGGCTGCTCCTGCTCGTCGAGGCGGGTCATGTCCTCCACCGGGACCTCGACGGTGACCTCGATCGTCTTGGCGGTGGGCGGGGCGACCACGTCGACCGGCCGGGCCCCGCCGAGGAACCGGGCGCAGGTGTCGACCGGCCGGACCGTGGCACTGAGGCCGATCCGTTGGGCCGGGGCGGGCAGCAGCTCGTCGAGGCGTTCCAGGGAGAGCGCCAGGTGGGCGCCGCGCTTGGTGCCGGCCACCGCGTGCACCTCGTCGACGATCACCGTCTCGACCCCGCGCAGCGAATCCCGGGCGGCGGAGGTGAGCAGCAGGAAGAGCGACTCGGGCGTGGTGATGAGGATGTCCGGCGGGGTACGGGCGAAGGCGCGGCGCTCGTCGGCCGGGGTGTCGCCGGTGCGCATGCCGACGGTGATGTCGGGCGGGGCGACGCCCAGCCGGGTGGCGGCCTGCCGGATGCCCGCCAGCGGAGCGCGCAGGTTGCGTTCGACGTCGACCGCGAGCGCCTTGAGCGGGCTGACGTAGAGCACCCGGCAGCGCTGCCGGGGCTCGGCCGGCGCCGGCTCGCGGGCCAGCCGGTCCAGCGACCAGAGGAACGCCGCGAGCGTCTTGCCGGAACCGGTGGGCGCCACCACCAGGGCGTTGCGCCGGGCGGCGATCGAGCGCCAGGCGCCGGTCTGCGCCGTGGTGGGGGCGGCGAAGGCGGCGCGGAACCACTCGCGCGTGGCCGGGCCGAAGCCGGCGAGCACCGAGGCCGCCTCCGGGTCGCCCGCCGGGATCGCCGGACCGTCGCCCGGACGCTCCGCCGGACCGCCGCCGCCTCGTACCTTCGCCACGCCTTCCATCCTGCCCCGGCGGTCTGACATCCCGCCCGTGCCGGGCGGGGAGTCTGTCCGGGTCCGGCTCATACGCGACGGATGCGACGTTGAACGCGGTACGTCTCACTTAACTGCTTGCTAGGGCGGCGCAACATAAAGTAACTTCACTCGCAACGCGCAGCGGGGCGGAGGGGTCGGATGGCGGTCGAGCAGCGGAGCTTCGAGCCCGGCACCGACGTGCTGATCCGTAAGGTCGACAGTCATCTCGCCGCCGTCCGCGCCGGCCTCACCGGCCCCGAGCTGGAGCTGGCCGAGCGCCTCGCCGACTGCCTGCGCGAGCTGGTGGTCTCCACCGCCCAGGCCAGTGCCGCCGACCGCGGCCAGGTCCGCGCCGCTGTGCACTTCTTCGTGCTCCGCCGGGAGAGCCGCGGCCGGTTGCTCTCGGTCCGGTCGCTCACCGCCGCCCAGCGGGTGGTCAACCGGGTGGTGCGCCAGCTCGGCCGCCCCGACCTGCTGGTGGAGGCGCGGTGGGACCGGCCGGCCCGGGAGCCGGCGCTGCCCGCCGCCGACGTCGCGCTGCACTGACACCGAGGGCGCCCCGGCTCACAGCACCAGACGTCCCGGCCGCCCGGAGTCGATCGTCCCGTTGATCGTCTGTCGCCGGGCAGGCCCGCCCGCCCGTCGACGCCCTGCCAGCCAGCAGACGATCACGAGTCCGTCCGCACGTCGGCGACTCGGTAGCCGACGGACGATCACGGAGCGGCGGGGCGCGGGCGGCACGGCGCGGCCGTCGGCGGGCGATTTCCGGCAAAACCGCCCGTCGAGCGGCGAACTGGCGTCTGATCGCTCGTAGGTGCCGTCCCACCACAGCGGTGCCGCTGCCACCTCGACCTGGAGTGCGGGTGCTCGTACTGCTGATCCTCCACCTCCTGGCGGCCCTCGTGGCGCCGCTGCTGGTCCGGTGGTGGGGCCCGCGCGCCTGTTATCCGCTGGCGCTGGCACCGGCCGCCGCGTTCGGCTGGGCCCTGGCCCGCACGCCAGCGGTGCGCGACGGCGGCGCCGTGGTCGAGACGTACCCCTGGGTCGGCCAACTCGGGATGGCGCTGGCGCTGCGGCTGACCACCCTGTCCTGGCTGATGACCCTGCTGATCGGCGGGGTCGGCGCCCTGGTGCTGGTCTACAGCGCCCGCTACTTCGGGCCCGGCTCGCTCGGGCTGGCCCGGTTCGCCGCGGTCATGGTGGCCTTCGCCGGGGCCATGCTCGGCCTGGTCCTCGCCGACGACCTGCTGCTGCTCTACGTCGCCTGGGAACTCACCACGGTCTTCTCATACCTGCTGATCGGGCACAGCACCGAGCGCCGGTCCAGCCGCTGGGCGGCCGCCCAGGCGCTGACCGTCACCACGCTCGGCGGGCTGACCATGCTGGTCGGGTTCGTCATGCTCGGCGAGCACGCTGGCAGCTACCGCTGGTCGGAGATCGCCGCCGGGCCGCTGCCCGACGGGGCGTACCTCAGCACGGTGGTGGTGCTGATCCTGGTCGGGGCACTGGCCAAGTCGGCGGTGCTGCCGTTCAACACCTGGCTGCCGGTGGCGATGGCGGCGCCCACGCCGGTCAGCGCGTACCTGCACGCGGCAGCGATGGTGAAGGCCGGCGTCTACCTGGTCGGGCTGCTCGCGCCGGTGCTCGCCGCGGTTGCCCCGTGGCGGCCGGTGGTGCTGGTCGCCGGCCTGGCCACCCTGGTCGTCGGTGGTTGGGCGGCGTTGCGGCAGACCGACCTGAAGCTGCTGCTGGCGTACGGGACGGTGAGCCAGCTCGGCCTGCTGATGGCGGTGACCGGGGTGGGCACCCCGGACGCGGCGCTGGCCGCCGTCGCGATGCTGCTCGCGCACGCGCTGTTCAAGGCGGCGCTCTTCCTCGTCGTGGGCATCATCGACCACCGCACCGGCACCCGGGATCTGACCGAACTGTCCGGGCTGGGCCGTGCCGCGCCACTGCTGGCCACCGTCGCGGTACTGGCCGCGGCGTCGATGGCCGGCCTGCCACCGCTGGTCGGCTTCGTCGCCAAGGAGGCGGTGCTGGCCGCGTTCACCGGCCGGCCGGTCGCGCTGGCCGTCCTGGTCGCCGGCACCGCGCTGACGGTGGCGTACAGCGCCCGGTTCGTCTGGGGCGCGTTCGCCACCCGGCCGCAGGTGCCGACCACCGACGTCGGGCGGGTCGGGTGGTCGATGCTGCTGCCGCCCGCCCTGCTGGCCGGGGTCGGGCTGGTCGCCGGCCCGGCCGCCGGAACGCTGGACGGCCTGCTCAACCCGTACGCCGAGCTTTTCGGCGGCGTCGGCGCGCACCTGGCGCTGTGGCACGGCCTGACCCCGGCGCTCGGCTTCTCCGCGCTCGCGGTGGCCGGCGGCGCGCTGCTCTTCGTGCTGCGCGGTCCGCTGGCCCCGGTGCTGGCCCGGCTCCGCGCGCCGGTGAACGGCAACCAGGGGTACGAGTGGGTGATCGGCCGCTTCGACCGGGTCGCCGCCGACGTCACCGCCGTCACCCAGCGGGGCTCGCTGCCGCAGTACCTCGGCGTCATCCTGGTGGCGCTGGTCGTGGTCCCCGGCGGAGCGATGCTGCTCGCCCGGCCCCGGGCGCAGGGCGTCGCGCTGTGGTACACGCCACTGCAACCGGTCGTGCTCCTGGTGATCACCGTGGCCGCGGTGCTCGCCGTCAACGCCCGCCGCCGGTTGACAGCGATGCTGCTCGTCGGCACCACCGGCTACGGCACCGCCATGCTCTTCGTGCTCTACGGCGCACCGGACCTGGCGCTGACCCAGTTCCTGGTGGAGACGGCCACCATCGCGATCTTCGTGCTGGTCCTGCGCCGGCTGCCGGACCGGTTCTCGGCCCGGCCGTTACGGCGCAGCCGCTGGGCACGGCGGGTGATCGGGGTGGCGGCCGGCGCGGTGACCGCCGGCCTGGCCCTGGTGGCCGCGAACGCCCGCCAGGCGACCCCCATCGCGGACGCCTTCCCGGCACTCGCGGTGAGCGAGGGCCACGGCCGCAACGTGGTCAACGTGACCCTGGTCGACATCCGCGCCTGGGACACCATGGGCGAACTGTCGGTGCTGGTGGTGGCGGCGACCGGGGTGGCCAGCCTGATCTTCGAGCGGTCCCGCACCGGGCCGCGTCCGCGCCGGCCGGAGCCCTCGGGCCGACCGGCTCGCCCGGACCGCCCGGTCTGGCTGCGCGGCGGCGCCCGGCTCCAGGAGCGGCGCCGGTCCCTGGTGCTGGAGGTGATCACCCGGCTGATCTTCCACACCGTGGTGCTGTTCTCCCTGTTCCTGCTCTTCTCCGGGCACAACGCGCCGGGCGGCGGGTTCTCCGGTGGCCTGGTGGCGAGCCTCGCGTTGGTGGTGCGCTACCTGGCCGGCGGCCGGTACGAGCTGGCCGAGGCGGCCCCGGTCAGTGCCGGCACCCTGCTCGGCGCCGGGCTCGCCGTCTCGGTGGGCAGTGGCGTGATCGCGCTGGCCGCCGGCGGGTCGGTGCTGCAGAGCGCGAAGATCGACCTGTCGCTGCCGCTGATCGGCGATTTCTACCTGGTCACCTCGCTCTTCTTCGACGTCGGCGTCTACCTGGTGGTGGTCGGGCTGGTGCTGGACATCCTGCGTAGCCTCGGCACCCAGGTGGACCGGCACATCGAGGCGGCCGATCGGGCCGGTGGCGGGCTGGCCGCCGAACCCGAGGGGGAGCGGCCGTGAGGGACGGCGGCGCGGGTCCGACGCTGACCGTGGTGCTCGCCATCGGCATCCTGGTCGCCTGCGGGGTCACCCTGTTGCTGGAGCGCAGCCTGACCCGGATCCTGCTCGGCGTCATCATGCTCGGCAACGGGGTGAACCTGCTCATCCTGCTCAGCGGCCGGCCGGGCGCCCCGCCGGTGGTGGGCACCGCCCCGACCGACGAGATGAGCGGCGCCCTGGCGCAGGCCCTGGTGCTCACCGCCATCGTCATCACCTTCGGGTTCACCGCGTTCCTGCTGGCCGTCAGCTACCGCAGCTGGTACCTGACCGGCGACGACGAGGTGCCGGACGACCTGGAGGACCGGCAGGTCAGGCGGCGGGCCGAGCGCGACGAGCTGGTCCCCGCCGATCTCGGCGGCGAGGGCCCGAACTCCGACCCCGAGCAGGTCGACCCGGAGCCGCCGCGCCGGCCGCCGGAACCGGACGGCGACCGATGACCGGGCATCCGTCGACAGCGCGCAGGGGTGCCCGGTGAGCCGCCTGGTGTCCCTGCCGGTGGTGGTGCCGCTGCTGGGCGCGGCGCTGACCCTGATGCTGGCCCGCCGGCCCCGGGTGCAGCGCGCCATCAGCGTGACCTGTCTGGTCACCACCCTGACGGTGGCCGTGGCGCTGCTGGTGCAGGCGTACCGGTACGGGCCGGTGGTGACGCAGATCGGGGCGTGGCCGGCGCCGGTGGGCATCGTGCTGGTCGCCGACCAGCTGGCCGCGTTGATGCTGGTGGTCTCCGCCGCGGTCACCCTCTGCGTGCTGCTCTACTCCATCGGGCAGGGCCAGGGCGACTTCGGCGACGTCCCGCCGGTGACCATCTACCACCCCACCTACCTGGTGCTGACCGCCGGCGTGACCAACGCGTTCCTGGCCGGCGACCTGTTCAACCTCTTCGTCGGCTTCGAGATCCTGCTCGCCGCGAGCTTCGTCCTGATCACCCTCGGCGGCACCGAGGCCCGGATCCGCACCGGCTCGACGTACGTGGTGGTCAGCATCCTGTCGTCGATGCTCTTCCTGACCGGGGTGGGCCTGGTGTACGCCGCGACCGGCACCGTCAACCTGGCCCAGCTCGCCCACCGGCTGGACGCCCTGCCTGCGGGCGTACGGCTGATGCTGGAGCTGACCCTGCTGCTCGCCTTCGGCATCAAGGCGGCGGTCTTCCCGCTGTCGGCCTGGTTGCCGGACAGCTACCCGACCGCGCCCGCGCCGGTCAGCGCGGTCTTCGCCGGCCTGCTGACCAAGGTCGGCGTGTACGCGATCATCCGGACCGAGACGCTGCTCTTCCCGGGCGGCCACGCCGGGACGCTGCTGCTGGTGGTGGCCGGGCTGACGCTGATCGTCGGGATCCTGGGCGCGGTGGCCCAGTCGGACCTGAAGCGGCTCTTCTCGTTCACCCTGGTCAGCCACATCGGTTACATGATCTTCGGGGTGGCGCTGGGCAGCGTCGCCGGGCTCACCGGCGCGATCTTCTACGTGCTGCACCACATCACCATCCAGACCACGCTCTTCCTGGTGGTGGGCCTGATCCAGGTCCGCGCCGGCAGCACCGACCTGCGCCGCATCGGCGGCCTGGCGCGGGTGGCCCCGGTGCTCGGGGTGATCTTCTTCGTGCCGGCGATGAACCTCGCCGGCATCCCGCCGTTTTCCGGCTTCCTCGGCAAGGTCAGCCTGTTCCAGGCCGGGGTGGCCGCCGGCGGCCCGCTGCCCGGGGCGCTGATCGCGGCCGGGGCGCTGACCAGCCTGCTCACCCTCTACGTGGCGTCCCGGGTGTGGAACATCGCCTTCTGGCGGGCGCCCCAACTGGCCACCGAGGAGCCGGCCGCCCGGCCGCCCGGCCTGATGGTCGGGGCCACCGTCGCCCTGGTCGCCCTCGGGCTGGCGATGACCGTGGTCGCCGGTCCGCTCTTCCGGGTCACCGCCGACGCGGCCGTGGACCTGCGCCAGCGCACCCCGTACGTCCGGGCCGTGTTGCCGCATGGAGCGCCGTGAACGCGCAGCCGGCGGACCGGGATCGGGACGTACGCGGTCGGGTAATCCGCTGGCGCGACCAGCTGATCGCGTACGGCTGGCTGGTGCTGATCTGGATCCTGCTGTGGGGCGACTTCTCCATCGGCAACCTGCTGGGCGGCCTGCTGGTCGGCGGCGCGGTGCTGGTCTTCTTCCCGCTGCCGCCGGTGACCTTCGGCGGCCGGCTGCGGCCCGGCGCGCTGCTGGTGTTCGCCGTCCGCTTCGCCGGCGAGCTGGTCAGCGCCAGCCTGCACGTCGCGTGGATCGCCGTGCGGCCCGGGTTCCGGCCCCGGGGGGCGATCATCGCGGTGCGGCTGCGGGTGCGCACCGACCTGAACCTGGCGCTCACCGCCGAGGTGATCTCGCTGGTGCCCGGGACGCTCATCATCGAGGTGGACCGGGACAGCGGGACCCTCTACGTGCACGTGCTCGACGTCCGCGGCCCGCAGGACCTGACCGGCAGCCGGGACCGGGTCCTCGCCGTCGAGCAGCGGCTCGTCCGGGCCGTCGGCTCGCCCGCGGAGCTGCGGCTGGTGCAGTCCGAATCCGTACCGAAGGGAACCCGACCGTGACCGCCGTCCTCGCCGCCGTCCTCACCGGACTCTTCTCGATCACCGCGCTGCTCGCGCTGGTCCGGCTCTACCGGGGCCCGTCCCTGCTGGACCGGGTGATCGCTGCCGACATGCTGCTCGCCACCATGATCGGCGCGGTGGGCGCCGAGGCGGCGGTCAACCGGAACGCCACCAGCCTGCCGGTGCTGGTGGTGCTCTCGCTGCTCGGCTTCATCGGCGCGGTGTCGCTGGTCCGCTTCGCCGTCCGGGAGGAGTCCTGATGCCCGCCGCGCCCGCCGTCCGGGTTCTGCTGCCCGACCCACCCGCCGGCCGGGTCCCGGTGTCCGCCGCGTCCGTCCCGCCGAGGTGGGCCTGATGCTCGGCACGTTCGCCGACTGGGTGGGCGCCGGTTTCCTGGTCGCCGGCGCGCTGCTCAGCCTGATCGCCGGCATCGGCCTGCTGCGCTTCCCGACCGTGCTGGACCGGATGCACGCCGCCACCAAGCCGCAGACGCTCGGGGTGCTGCTGCTGCTCGTCGGGGTGGCGCTGCGACTGCGCGACCCGGAGGACCTCGGCATGGTGGCCCTGGTCGGGATCTTCCAGATGGCCACCGCCCCGGTCGCCGCGCAGATGATCGGCCGCGCCGCGTACCGCACCGGTCGGGTGGATCCGAGCCTGCTCGACGTGGACGAGCTCGCCGACCGCTGAGGCGGGTGCGGCGCGCGTCCCCGCCGCCCGGCGGGGTGGCATCCGCAGCCGCTCGCGGGGATGCGTCCCGCCGCGTCCCAATTCCGGGACTGCGGCGATTCTGCGTCTTGCCTCTTGCCGGGTTCCGGGGCCCGGCGGCACGCTTCGCAGTGATGGTCATCGATAAATGACCGCCATCCGGCCGACGCCCCACCCGGCGGAACCGGACCACCGCACCCCGGAGGACCCATGAGATCCCGTACCCCCCGTCCCGGCTGGCTGGCCGGGCTGGCCGTCGTGGCCGCGACCGCGCTGACCGCCACCTCGGCCGCCGCCGCGCCCACCGCGCCGGCGCCCACCGACGTGCCCGCCGCACTCGCCGCCGCCCCGGACATCCCGCTGGCCAACGTGAAGGCACACCTCACCCAGCTCCAGTCCATCGCCACCGCGAACGGCGGCAACCGGGCGCACGGCCGACCCGGCTACCTGGCCTCGGTCAACTACCTGAAGGGCCAGCTGGACGCGGTTGGGTTCACCACCACCGTGCAGTCGTTCAGCTACAACGGCGCCACCGGCTACAACCTGATCGCCGACTGGCCCGGTGGCGACCCGAACGCCGTCCTGATGACCGGGGCCCACCTGGACAGCGTCACCGCGGGACCGGGCATCAACGACAACGGCTCCGGCTCGGCGGCCATCCTGGAGGTGGCGCTGGCGGTGGCCCGCACCGGCTTCGCGCCCGCCAAGCACCTGCGGTTCGCCTGGTGGGGCGCGGAGGAGCTGGGCCTGCGCGGGTCCCGGCACTACGTGAACAGCCTGCCGACGGCGGAGCGCACCAGGATCAAGCAGTACCTGAACTTCGACATGGTCGGCTCGCCCAACGCCGGCTACTTCGTCTACGACGGTGACAACTCCGACGGGGTGGGCTCCGGCCCCGGCCCGGCCGGCTCCGCCCAGATCGAGCAGACCATCCAGGCGTACTTCACGTCGATCGGGGTGCCGACCCGGGGCACCGACTTCGACGGCCGCAGCGACTACGGCCCGTTCATCAGTGTCGGCATCCCGGCTGGCGGCACCTTCACCGGCGCCGAGGGGATCAAGTCCAGCGCCCAGGCGTCGCTCTGGGGCGGCACCGCGGGTCAGGCGTTCGACCCCTGCTACCACCGCTCCTGCGACACCACCGCCAACATCAACGACACCGCGCTGGACCGTAACGCCGACGCGATCGCGTACGCGGTCTGGACGTTGGGCGGGGCCGGCACGCCGCCGGGCAGCACGGTCTGGAGCGACACCTTCGAGACGGCGACCGGCTGGACGGCCAACCCGTCCGGCACCGACACCGCCACCCTGGGCCAGTGGGAGCGCGGTGACCCCGCGGCGACCAGCAGCTCGGGCGTGACCACCCAGCTGGGCAGCACGGTCAGCGGCAGCTACGACCTGGTGACCGGGGCGGCCGCGGGCAGCGGCGCCGGGGCGTACGACCTGGACGGCGGGGTGAGCAGCATCCGCTCGCCGGCGATCACGCTGCCGGCCACCGGCACGCTCACCCTCTCGTTCTCCTGGTACCTGGCCCACCTGAACAACGCCACCAGCGCCGACTACCTCCGGGTACGGGTGGTCGGTACCAGCACCGTCACCGCGCTGACCGTGACCGGGGCGGCGAGCAACCGGGCGGCGTCCTGGCAGAGCGCCGCCGCCGACGTCTCGGCGCTGCGCGGCCAGACGGTCCGGATCCTGGTCGAGGCCGCGGACGCCGGCAGCGCCAGCCTCGTCGAGGCGGCCGTGGACGACATGGCGGTCACCCAGAGCTGAAACCGGACGACAGGGCCCGGGGCCGCCCGTACCGGGCGACCCCGGGTCCTTCCGCACACCTTCAGCGGACGCACAGCCGCCGCCGATAAAATGGCGTGCATGATCGACTCCTCTGCCCAGGAGGGCAGCAGTAGCCAGCCGGGTCGTGCCCGGCAGCTGACGACCCCGACGTCCCGGGGAGCCCTGAGCGTCCCGTGCTGATCGTCGTCGGTCTCCTTCTCATCATCGTGCTCACCGCCGCCACCGGCTACTTCGTGGCTCAGGAGTTCGGCTACGTCGCCGTGGACCGGGGCAAGCTCAAGCAGCTCGCCGACGACGGTGACCAGGCCGCCGCCCGGGCCCTGGAGGTCACCGGCCGGCTCTCCTTCATGCTCTCCGGCGCCCAGCTGGGCATCACCGTCACCGCGCTGCTGGTCGGTTACGTCGCCGAGCCGTTTCTCGGCGCCGGGCTGACCGAGTTGCTCGGCGTGGCCGGCGTCTCCCGCGCGGTGAGCCTGCCGCTCTCCGTGGCGCTGGCCCTGCTCATCGCCACCGTCGTGCAGATGGTGCTGGGCGAGCTGGCGCCGAAGAACCTGGCCATCGCCCGGGCCGAGCCGGTCGCCCGGGCACTGGCCCGGTCCACCCTGATCTACCTCAAGGTGGCCGGGCCGGCGGTCACCCTCTTCGACCGTTCCGCTGTCCGGCTGCTCCGCCGGGTCGGCATCGAGCCGATCGAGGAGCTGCCCAGCGGCGCCACCCCGGAGGACCTGGAACAGATCATCGCCGAGTCCCGGCAGGAGGGGCACCTCGACGCCGAGATGTCGACCCTGCTGGACCGGGGTCTCGACTTCCGTCAGCTGACCGCGGGCGAGGCCATGGTGCCGCGGGTCGACGTGCACACGGTACGGGCGAACGAGCCGGTGAGCCGGGTGGTCGAGCTGCTCGACACCGGTCACTCCCGGTTCCCGGTGCGCGGCGCCGAGGGCGTCGACGATCTGGTCGGCGTGGTCGGCATCGCCGACGTGCTCGGCGTACCCCCGGCCCGGCGGGCGAGCACCCCGGTCGGCGCGGTGGCCGGCCCGCCGCTGCTGGTGCCGGAGACCCTGCCGCTGCCCACGGTGCTGGACCGGCTGCGCTCCGGGCACCGGCAGATGGCCTGCGTGGTGGACGAGTACGGCGGCTTCGCCGGCGTCATCACGCTGGAGGACATCGCCGAGGAGCTGGTGGGCCCGATCCGCGACGAGGACGACCCGCCGGAGCGCGCCCCGGCCCGCCAGGACGACGGGTCCTGGGTGGTGCCCGCCCGCTGGCGCATCGACGAGGTGGCCGACAGCACCGGCATCGCCCTGCCCGAGGCCCCCGAGTACGACACCCTCTCCGGCCTGGTGATGCGCGAGCTGGGCCGGGTGCCCGAGGTCGGCGACCGGCTGGAGATCAGCCTGCCCGCCGACGGCGAGGACGGTGCGGTGGAGCCGCGCGCCCTGGTCGAGGTGCTCGCTGTCGATCGGCACGTGGCCGACTCGGTGCGGCTGCGGCTGGCCGAGCCGGGCGAGCGCCGGGAGGTGTCCGCATGAGCGCGAGGAGTGAGCTTGCGAGCCCCGCAGTCGCGAATGAAGGACGGCTCCGATGAGTCCCGGGATCGCGCTGTTCAGCTCGGTGCTGCTGCTGGCGCTGAACGGCTTCTTCGTGGCCGCCGAGTTCGCCCTGGTGGCGAGCAAGCGGTACCGGCTGGAGCAGGCGGCCGCGGGTGGCGGCCGGGCGGCCCGGGCCGCCCTGGACGGGGTACGCGAACTGTCGCTGATGCTGGCCGGCGCCCAGTTGGGCATCACCCTGTGCACGCTGGGCCTCGGTGCGCTCGCCGAGCCGGCGATCGAGCACCTGGTCAGCCCGCTGCTGCACGCGGTCGGTCTGCCCGACGCGGCGAGCCACGCGATCGCGCTGATCTTCGCGCTGAGCCTGGTCACCTTCCTGCACCTGGTGATCGGCGAGATGGCGCCGAAGTCCTGGGCGATCACCGACGCGGAGCGCTCGGCGATGCTGCTGGCGCTGCCGTTCCGGGCCTTCGCCCGGGTCGCCCGGCCGGTGCTGTCCGCGCTGAACGCGCTGGCCAACGCGATCCTGCGGCTGTTCCGGGTGAACCCGCAGGACCAGCTCGCCCAGGTGCACGGCCCGGACGAGCTGCGCATCCTGCTGGAGCAGTCCCGTGAGCACGGCCTGCTCGGCGCCGAGCAGCACGAGCTGCTGACCAGCATGCTGGAGCTGCAGGGCACCACCGTGGCGCAGGTGATGGAGCCGTTCGACCGGATGGTGACGGTGCGCCGCGACGACGCCGCCGACCGGATCGAGCAGGTCAGCCGGGACAGCGGCCGGTCCCGCCTGGCGGTGCTGGATGCCGCCGGCGACGTCTGCGGGCTGGTGCACGTCCGCGAGGCGGTGCGGATCACCACGACCGGCCGGTCGGCCACCGCGGGCGAACTGATGACCGCCGCGTTCACCCTGCCGGCGACCGCGTCGGTCACCGAGGCGGTGGCCGCGATGCGGGCCCGGCAGTCCCAGCTCGCGCTGGTCCGCAACGGTGGCGGCCCGGCCCGGCCGATCGGGTTCGTCGCCCTGGAGGACCTGCTGGAGGAGGTCATCGGCGAGTTCGACGACGAGACCGACCCGGTGCCGCGCGGGCGGCGGTTGCGGTGAGTCCCGCCGGGTAAGCCGGCTGGCGGCGGCGGGGCGGTCGCGCCCCGGGCGGGACGGCCCCGCCCGGTCCGCCGGGACGGGGGAGCGCGGTGCGGCTGACCGGGGTGTCGCCGGAGTCCGGCTGGACCGGGCTGTCGGTGCAGACCGCCCTGGCCAACCCGAGCACCCGTCCCGGGCTGCGACTGCCCGGGCGGATCACGATCACCGCCGGCCGGTTCGACGTACCGGTCCGGCACGTCCGGCTCGGCCTGGTCACCTCCGTCGAGCCGGACGATCCGGAGGCGCCCCGCCGGCTGGTGCAGTTCCACCAGGCGGCGGTCTCCGGCGGGTTCGTGGTGCGGGCCGGCCGGGCCCGCACCATGCCGTTCACGTTCCCGATGCCGTGGGAGACGCCGGTGACCATCTTCGGCGGGGTCCCGCTGCTCAGCCTGCGGATGGGGCTGCGTACCGAGGTGGCCGTCGAGCCGCAGCTGGACCAGGGCGCGATGGTCCCGGTCTTCGTGCATCCGCTGCCCACCCAGGCGCACATCCTGGCCGCGCTGGACACGCTCGGTTTCAGCCTGCGCCAGGCCGGCCTGCTGGACGGCCGGCTGCCGGGGGTGGAACAGGCGTTGCCGCTGCACCAGCGGCTGGGTTACTGGGTGGCGCCGCTCTACGCCGGGCCGATCACCGAGCTGGAGGTGATCTTCGTGACGAACTCGGCCGGGCTGGAGGTGATCCTCTGGATGGACCGCCGGCTGGCCCTGGCCGGGATCACCCACCAGAGCATCAGCCGGTTCCGGGTCTGGCACGCCGGCGCGGAGCGGCGGGACTGGGTGGCGACGGTCGACGGGTGGCTGCGGCACGCGATCAACCGGCACGCGGCCGCCGCCGCGCACTCCGACTGGTCCGCGAACATCACCGAGTCCGCGCACGTCAGCCGCCCGCCGGACGAACCGCTGCACCCCGGCTTCGGCCTCGGCGGCACGGCCGGCGGCGCCGGCATCGGCGGCGGATCCGGCGGCGACGGCACCTGAGCGGTGCCGTGCCCGGGTCACATGGTGGCGGTGGCGAGCTTGATGCCGAAGCCGAGGAAGAGGGCGCCCACCCCGGTGGTGGCGCCGGCGGCGAGGCGGCGGCGCCGGCGGAACTGTGCCGCCAGGAACGTCCCGGCGAAGATCAGCGCGGTCAGGTACAGCGCGCTGGTGACCTGGGCGATCAGCCCGAGCAGCAGGAACGACAGCGCCGGCCAGGCGTACCCGGGGTCGACGAACTGGATGAAGAAGGAGATGAAGAAGAGGATCGCCTTCGGGTTGAGCAGGCTGACCACCAACGCCTTGCGGAACGGGCTGCGCAGCGCGGCCGGCTCCGCGGCGTCGATCAGCCGCGGCGTGGTCGGGTCGTTGCGGTCCCGCCAGCGGCGCCAGGCCCCGCGCAGCATGGTCAGCCCGACATAGCCGAGGTACGCGGCGCCGGCGTACTTCACCACCAGGAACAGCGGCGGGTACGCCTGGAGCAGCGAGGCCACCCCGGCGGCGGAGAGGACCATCAGTACCCCGTCGCCGACGAACACCCCGCCGGCGGCCCGGTAGCCGGCCGCCACGCCCCGCTGCGCGGCGGTGGAGAGCACGAAGAGCGAGTTGGGCCCGGGCAGCAGGATGATCGCCACGGTGCCCAGCACGTACGTCCAGATGTCGGTGATGCCCAGCACGCCCGACATCATCACGCCACCGGAGCCGCCCGGCGAAGCCTTTCCCGCAGCGTGACCTGTGCGTTCGGCCACTCGTCGACGGTCATCGAATACTGCACGGTGTCTCGCCACGAGCCGTCGGCGCGCTGCCGGTGCATCCGCAGCACCCCCTCGCGGGTCGCCCCGAGCCGCTCGATGGCCCGCTGCGAGCGCTCGTTGCGGATGTCGGTGTGCCACACCACCCGCAGCGCGCCCAATTCCTCGAAGGCCCGGGTGAGCAGCAGCAACTTCGCCTCGGTGTTGATCCCGGTGCGCCACCACGGCCGGCCCAGGAAGGTGTACCCGATCGCCACCGCCCGCCGGTCCGGGTCGACCTCGTAGTACGAGGTGGTGCCGACCACCGCGCCGGTGACCGCGCAGCGCTGCACCCAGGGCACCCGCTCGCCCCGGTGGTGCGCGGCCAGCGCGGCGGCGACCACCTCGGCGGTTCCGGCGGGGTCGGCCGGCATGGCGGTGCCCAGGTGCCGCCAGACCTCCGGGTCGGCGGTGGCGGTGTGCAACTCGTCGGCGTGCGCGAGGCGCAGCGGCTCCAGCACCACGTGCTCGCCGCGCAGCACCGCCGGCTCCAGCCACGGCGACCGGTCCGGCCGCAGGTACGCCGGCACCGGGGCGGTGACGCCGGCGTCCGGCTCCGGTGCCCCGGCGGTCAGCCGCAGCGGCACCACGCCGGCCCAGTGCGGCAGGTCGAGGTCGGCCTCGTCGTCGCGTACGCCCCCGGTGCGGGCGCGGACCGAGACCTCGCGCAGCGGCAGCGCCAGCACGGCGGTCTCGGCCAGTTCCCGGCGGCTCGGCGGGCGGCTGTCCGCGCTGCGCCCGGCGCCGACCTTCTCCACCAGTGCGGTGAGCACGGCGGCCTTCTCCCGCTCGTCGGCGACCAGCCGGGCGGTGCCGTGCGCGACCACCGACCGGTAGTTGGCGCTGTGGTGGAACTGGGAGCGGCCGTACACCAGGCCGTCGAGCAGGGTGACCGCGACGCAGACCGGCAGCCCGTCGCCCCGGGCGGCGAGCAGCGGCCGGCTGCCGGTGGAGCCGTGCAGGTAGAGGGTGTCGCCGAGGCGGACGTGCAGGGTGGGCAGCACCCGTGGCTCGCCGTCGACGCTGAACCCGAGCGCGCAGTGGTACGCCTCGTCCAGCACGGCGTGCGCGGCGGCGCGGTCGTAGCTCATCCGGTCCCGGCTGCGGCTGGCGGTGGTCCGAGGGGTCGGTGGGTACATGCTCCCGCCTTTGTTCTAGTACAATCTTCTGTTTGTGTCAGCACGCTATCAGGTCACCGGTATGACAGCCGTCGAGATTTCGGCCAGCATCGAGTCCGGCATCCGGGCCGCCGCCCTGCCGCCCGGCGCCGCGCTTCCGCCGGTCCGGGCGCTCGCCGCCGAGCTGGCGGTCAGCCCGGCCACCGTCGCCCGGGCCTATCAGGAGCTGCGCCAGCGCGGGCTGGTGGTCACCGCCGGCCGGCACGGCACCCGCGTGCGGCCCCGCCCGCCGGTGGCGGCCCGCCGCTCGGCGCTGCGCCCGCCGCCGGCGCCCGGCCTGCGCGACCTGTCCACCGGGGAACCCGACGCGACGCTGCTGCCCCCGCTCGGCCCGCACCTGGCCACCCTCGCCGCGGCGGCCGGTGCACCGGTGAGCTACTCGGGCGCCGGGGTGCTGCCCGAACTGGTCGAGGCGGCCCGTGCGCGGCTGGCCGCCGACGGCGTACCGGCCGGCGAGCTGACCATCACCGGCGGCGCGCTCGACGGCATCGAGCGACTGCTCGGCGCCCACCTGCGCCCCGGCGACGCGGTGGCGGTCGAGGACCCGGGCTGGGCCAACCTGCTCGACCTGGTGGCCGCCCTCGGGCTGCGCCCGATCGGCGTACCGGTCGACGACGACGGGCCGCTGGTCGCCGGCGTCCGGTCGGCGCTGGCCGCCGGTGTCCGGGCGCTGGTGGTCACCAGCCGGGCGCAGAACCCGACCGGCGCGGCGGTCTCCGCGCACCGGGCCGGCGAGCTGCGCGAGTTGCTCGCCGGGCGGCCCGACCTGCTGCTGATCGAGGACGACCACGCCGCCGAGCTGGCCCGCGTGCCGCTGCACCCGCTGGCCGGGGCGACCCCGACGTGGGCCTTCCTCCGGTCGGTGAGCAAGCCCTTCGGGCCCGACCTGCGACTGGCCGTGCTGGTGGGCGACGAGACGACGGTGGCCCGGGTGGCCGGCCGGGCCCGGGTCGGCGCCGGCTGGGTCTCCACCGTGCTGCAACGGCTGGTCCTCGCGCTCTGGCGCGACCCGGCGGTGACCGAGCTGGTCGACCGGGCGGCCGGCAGCTACGAACGGCGCCGCGGGGCGCTGCTCGCCGCGCTGGCCCGGCGCGGTCTGGCCGCGCACGGCCGCAGCGGCATCAACGTCTGGCTGCCGGTGCCGGACGAGACCAGCGCGCTGACCGCGCTGCGCGACGCCGGTTGGGCTGTCGCGCCCGGCGCCCTCTACCGGATCGCCGGCCCGCCCGGGCTGCGGATCACCGTCAGCCGGCTCGCCGACAGCGACGTCGAGCCGCTCGCCGACGCGCTGGCCGACGCGGTCCGCCCGGCCCCCGGCGCCGGCTTCACCGCCTGACCCGCGGCACCGCGCGGCGCGCGGGCGTGAGTCGCCCGGCCGGGGGGGTAAGCGCGGCGCCGGAGGTGAGCGACCATGGCTTCGGGATCGAAGCGGGGGCTCTGGATCGCCGTCGCACTGGCGGTGATCGTGATCATCATCGTGCTCATCGCGGTGGCGTCCGGTGACGGTGACGGCGGTGGCGGCGGATACTGACGCCGCCGGGCCCGGCGGAGTCTCCCGAACGGGTATATAACAGTCGACATGGCCGAGCAGACCGGGAGCGCCCCCGGCGCCCAGCGGTTCATCCCGCCCGAGGCGGACACCATCGACGCGCTCCGCGCGGCGGCGATCGGCTGCCGTGGCTGCGAGCTCTACCGGGACGCCTCGCAGACGGTGTTCGGCCGGGGCGACGAGAGCGCCCGGGTGGTCTTCGTGGGCGAGCAGCCCGGCGACATGGAGGACCAGAAGGGGTTGCCGTTCGTCGGTCCCGCCGGCCGGCTGCTCCGCAAGGCGGTCGACGACGCCGGCCTCGACCCCCGGCACATCTACCTGACCAACGCGGTCAAGCACTTCCGTTTCGAGCTGCGCGGCAAGCGGCGCATCCACCAGACCCCGGACCGGGTGCACATCACCGCCTGCCGCCCCTGGCTGGTCGCCGAGTTCGCCCGGCTGGACCCGGAGATCGTGGTGGTGCTGGGCGCCACCGCCGCCAAGGCGTTGCTCGGCCCGACCTTCCGGGTCACCCGCCAGCGCGGCGAGCTGCTGCCGTGGCCCGCCTCGGCCCAGCATCCCGAGGACTTCCAGCGGGTGCCGGTGGACACCGAGGGCAAGGTGGCCGACGCGCCGGAGGCCCGGCTGCTGGCCACCATCCACCCGTCCGCCGTGCTGCGCGCCGACGACCAGGACAAGGCCTACGACGGGCTGGTCGCCGACCTCACCGTGGCCGCCCGCGCGCTGGCCGCCTGACCACCGGTCAACGGACGGCCGTCGATCGTGGATGGTCGCCGGGGAGGCGGTGACTGTCCACGAAGCCGGATTGGTCCGGTCGGGCGGCCGGGGATCGGCTCTCCGGGAACGGCCGCCCAGGCGCCTACCGTGGCGGCATGAGCCCGACCACCGCACCATCCCGTCCCCGGTCGACGTCACGGCCGCCCCGCCGACCGCCCCGGACGCCGAGCCCCGGCTGGCCGGCGACGCCGCCGAGCTGAGGCTGGCCACCGGCAACGCCGCCGCGCTCTGGACGGCGCTCGCCGAGACCCGGCGGCACCCGGTGACCCGCCGGCCCGGCTTCCTGGCCGTACGCGGCGACGACCGGGCCGGCCTGCGGGTCCTGCTGCGCACCCCGGAACCCACCGCGGACGACCTGGTCGAGATCGCCGCGCTGGTCCGGGAGTGGACCGAGGGCCCGGTGACGGTCGAGGACCCGTTCGGCGGGGCGGACCTGACCGGCTCGGGCCTGACCCCCCGGAACCTGCCGGTCATGATCCGCCCGCCCGCGCCGGTCCCGGCGCCGTCGCTGCGGGTGACGCCGGTCGACGACCCGGAGCGGCTGGCGACGGTCGAGCGGGTGGTCGTGTCCGGCTTCCCGCTGAGCCGGCTGCAGCCGTACCGTCCGGGCGAGGCGTTCCCGGCGGCCCTGCTCGACCGGCCCGGGGTCCGGTTCCTGCTCGCCGAGGTCGACGGGGTACCCGCCGGTGCCTGCCTGACCGTGCGCGCCGAGGTGGCCGGGCTGTACTGGATGACCACGCTGCCCGAGCACCGGTCCCGGGGCGTCGGCCGGGCGCTGCTGCACGCGGTGCTGGCGGAGCTGGCCGGGTCTCCGGTCACGCTGACCGCGTCCCGGGCCGGCCGCCCGCTCTACGACTCGCTCGGCTTCCGGCCGGTCGGCAGGGCCACCTGGTGGTCCTGACCGCACGGGCACCCGCCGGTCGGTCGGCAGGCACTGTTCCGCACGGGTGGCCGGTGCCACACTTGCCGCCATGCAGCAGCATCTCTACGAGCGTGACCACGACGAGTTCCGCGACCTGTGCCGGGAGTTCCTCGCCCGCGAGGCGGTACCGCACCACGAGCGCTGGGAGGCCGCCGGGATCGTCGACCGGGAGGTGTGGCGCAAGGCCGGCGCCGCCGGACTGCTCGGCATGGACGTCGACCCCGAGTACGGCGGCGGTGGTCAGCGGGACTTCCGGTACAACGCGGTGCTGGTGGAGGAGATCGTCGCGGCCGGCTGCTCCGGGCTCGGCTTCGGCCTGCACAACGACGTGGTGGCTCCGTACCTCACCGAGCTGACCACCGACGACCAGCGCAAGCGCTGGCTGCCCGGGTTCTGCTCCGGTGACCTGGTCACCGCCATCGCGATGAGCGAGCCCGGCGCCGGCTCCGACCTGGCCGGCGTCCGCACCAGCGCGGTACGTGACGGCGGCGCGCTCGTGCTCAACGGCCAGAAGACGTTCATCACCAACGGCGAGCTGGCCGACCTGGTGATCGTGGTCGCCCGCACGGCCGACCAGGGCGCGCACGGGGTGAGCCTGATCGCGGTGGAGACCGGCACCCCCGGCTTCACCCGGGGTCGGCGGCTGGCCAAGGTGGGGCTGAAGGCCAACGACACCGCCGAGCTCTTCTTCGACGACTGCCGGGTGCCGGCGGAGAACCTGATCGGCACCGAGAACCACGGCTTCTACCACCTGATGGCCAACCTGCCCCGGGAACGGCTGAGCATCGCGGTCGCCGCGGTGGCCGCCGCCGAGAAGCTGCTCGCGGTCACCCTGGACTACGCCCGCTCCCGGCAGGCGTTCGGCCGGCCGATCGGCGCCTTCCAGCACAACCGGTTCCTCCTGGCCGAGCTGGACACCGAGGTGACCATCGCGCGGACCTTCGTCAACCACTGCGTCGCCGAGTTCAACGCCGGCCGGCTCTCGGTGACCGACGCGGCCAAGGCCAAGTGGTGGACCACCGAGCTGCAGAACCGGGTCGCCGACCGCTGCGTGCAGCTGCACGGCGGCTACGGCTACATGCTGGAGTACCCGGTGGCGAAGGCGTGGCTGGACGGGCGGGTGCAGACCATCTACGGCGGCACCACCGAGATCATGAAGGAGATCATCGGCCGCGGGCTCGGCCTGTAGCTAAACCGGGTGCCATCGGGTTCGGTGGCTGCGCAAGGATGGACGGGGCCAGCACCCCTTACCGCACCCAGGAGCCGCGATGACCACGGAACTGACCGCCCCGGTCGCCGCCCCCGACGTCGCGCCGATCCAGCGGCGGACCCTGCGGCTGCTCTTCGGCACCCAGATCATCGGCGGCATCGGCGTCACCATCGGCATCGCGGTGGGTGCGCTGCTCGCCGCCCGGGTGGCCGGCACCGCGGTGGCCGGCCTGGCCCAGAGCGCCGCCGTGGTGGGCGGGGCGCTGCTGGCGGTCCCGGTGACCCGGATCATGAACGCGCACGGCCGCCGGCCGGGGCTGGCCTTCGCCTACCTGGCCGGCGCGGTCGGGGCGGTGCTGGTGGTGCTCGCCACGGTCACCCGGTCCGTGCCGCTGCTCTTTCTCGGCATGCTCTTCTTCGGCGGCGGCACGGCGGCCAACCTCCAGGCCCGCTACGCCGCGGTGGACCTCGCCGAGCCGGCCCGCCGGGGCCGGCAGCTCTCGCTGATCGTCTGGGCCACCACCATCGGCGCGGTGGCCGCACCGAACTTCGCCGCGCTCGCCGACCGCACCACCAGCGGCTGGGGGCTGCCGCCGCTGGCCGGCCCGTTCGCCTTCAGCGCTGCCGCGTTCGTGCTCGCCGCGGGCGTGCTGCTGGCGCTGCTGCGGCCCGACCCGCTGCTCACCGCGCGCCGGCTGGCGGCGGCCGCGGCCCCGGTGGCCACCGGAACGCCGGACGTCACCCCGCCGGCGGAGGCCGTCGCCGCGCCGGCCCGGACCACCCGGCGCGGCGCCGGGATGCGGGCGGCCTGGCAGGTGGTACGCGGCCGCCCGGCCGCCCGGCTCGGCATCGCGGCGGTGGCGGTGGGCCACGTGGTGATGGTGGCGGTGATGTCGATGACGCCGGTCCGGCTCGGCGAGTCGCACGGCGACGCCGACGTGCTGCGGGTGGTCGGCATCGTGCTGAGCCTGCACATCGCCGGCATGTACGCCCTCTCCCCGCTGGTCGGCTGGCTGACCGACCGGCTCGGCCGGCGCGCGGTGATCCTCACCGGCGTGGGGCTGCTGCTCGCCGCGTGCGCGGTGGCCGGCACGGCCGGGCATCACACCCCCCGGCTCTCGATCGGGCTGGTCCTGCTCGGGCTGGGCTGGTCCGGCACCATGGTGGCCGGCTCCACGCTGCTGTCGGAGTCGGTGCCGGCGGCGGTCCGCCCGAGCGTGCAGGGGTTCTCCGACCTGACCATGGGGCTGGCCGGCGCGGGGGCCGCCGCGGTCAGCGGGTTTGTCATGCGGGCCGCCGGTTATCCGGTGCTCACCCTGCTCGCGGCGATCGCGGTGGTGCCGCTGGTGGCGCTAGCGTTGCGGGCGGTGCCGGCGAGCGCACCGGACGAGGAGGACTGATCACGTGCGGCTGACCGACTTCTGGGCGCGGTTGGAGGAGGCGTTCGGGCCGGGCTACGCGGCCAGCATCGCCGCCGACCAGGTGCTGCCCCAGCTCGGCGGGCGGACCATCGAGCAGGCGCTCGCCGCGGGTGAGGAGACGCACGTGGTGTGGCGGGCGGTGGTCGCCGCCTATCCCGACCGGGTGCCCGCCCGGCTACGTTGAGCAGCCTTTTCGCCGCTCCCGCGTGTCGCTTGCCGACTCGTACACCTGTTCGGCTATTGTCCACAGCGGGGTGCTCGTCCACAGCTCGCGGCCCGTCGGCTGGTTTTCTGTCGGACCCAGCGCCTAGCGTGTCCGCGTGACGCGAAGCTCAGGAAAGACGCCGGCGAAGGCAGGGGTGGCAACGATGGCAGCAGGGCCTGACCGGGAGAAGGCACTCGACCTTGCTCTCGCTCAGATCGACAAGCAGTTCGGCAAGGGCTCGGTGATGCGGCTGGGGGAGCGGCCGGTCATCCAGACCGCGGTGATCCCGACCGGCTCCATCGCGCTCGACGTGGCCCTCGGCGTGGGCGGTCTGCCCCGCGGCCGGGTCGTTGAGATCTACGGTCCGGAGTCCAGCGGTAAGACCACGGTGGCGCTGCACGCGGTGGCCAACGCCCAGCGGGCCGGCGGCATCGCCGCCTTCGTCGACGCCGAGCACGCGCTCGACCCGGAGTACGCGAAGGCCCTCGGCGTCGACACCGACGCGCTGCTGGTGTCCCAGCCGGACACCGGCGAGCAGGCGCTGGAGATCGCGGACATGCTGGTCCGCTCCGGCGCGCTCGACATCATCGTGATCGACTCGGTGGCCGCGCTGGTGCCGCGCGCCGAGATCGAGGGCGAGATGGGCGACAGCCACGTGGGTCTGCAGGCCCGGCTGATGAGCCAGGCGCTGCGGAAGATCACCGGCGTGCTCAACAACACCGGCACCACGGCGATCTTCATCAACCAGCTGCGCGAGAAGATCGGCGTGATGTTCGGCAGCCCGGAGACCACCACCGGTGGTCGGGCGCTGAAGTTCTACGCCTCGGTCCGGCTCGACGTGCGCCGCATCGAGAGCCTCAAGGACGGCACCGACGTGGTCGGCAACCGCACCCGGGTCAAGGTGGTGAAGAACAAGGTCGCCGCGCCGTTCAAGCAGGCCGAGTTCGACATCATGTACGGCAAGGGCATCTCCCGCGAGGGCTCGCTGATCGACGTCGGCGTCGAGCAGGCGATCATCCGCAAGTCCGGCGCCTGGTACACCTACGACGGCGACCAGCTCGGCCAGGGCAAGGAGAAGGCCCGCGAGTTCCTCCGCGAGAACCCGGACGTGGCCGCCGAGATCGAGAAGAAGATCCTGGAGAAGCTCGGCGTCGGGGTCGGCGCGGGCGACGCCGCCGGTGGCCCGGAGCTGCCGCCGGTCGACTTCTGACCTGACTCGTGGCAGGACGACGCGCCCGTACGGGGCGGGGCTGGGACGCCAGCCCACCCCGTACGGGTGACGCCAGTACGCCGCGGCCCCGCCGCGGTCGGCGCGGCCGTTCCGAGGAGGCCGGTTCCGAGGCGCCCGCCGCCGCGCCGCGCGACGAGGCGGAGGTGGCCCGGGAGATCTGCCTGCGCCAGCTCGCCGTGCGGCCCCGTACCCGGGCCGAGCTGGCCACGGCGCTCGCCAAGCGGGGCATCTCCGAGGAGGTCTCGGCCGAGGTGCTCGACCGCTACGACGAGGTCGGCATCATCGACGACGCCGCCTTCGCCCGCGCCTGGGTGAGCAGCCGGCACGCCGGCCGGGGGTTGGCCCGCCGGGCGCTGGCCAACGAACTGCGCCAGCGCGGAGTCGACGGCGACGTGGCCCGCGAGGCGCTCGGCGAGCTGGACGAGACCACCGAGGCCGAGACGGCCCGCGCCCTGGTCGAGCGGAAGCTCCGGGTCGCCCGCGGCGAGCCCGACGCGGTGTTCCGCCGGCTGGTCGGCATGCTGGCCCGCAAGGGCTACCCGCCCGGCGTGGCCATCCGCGCGGTGAAGGACGCCCTCGCCGCGCAGAGCGCCGAGGCGGCCGAGTTCGCTGAGCAGATCGACGCCGACGCCCTCGCCGACGCCGAGGGCGAACTGGACCGCGACAGCCGGGCGGCCGAATGACCGGCCGGGCGATGTTCACGTGGCCGGGCGACCGGCCGAGCGAACCACTCCCGGCGGCCGGTCGGCGGGTGGCGGCGCCAGGGAGGGCCGGCCGATGCTGAAGGCCTGCCTCAACGGCGGGCGGGGTCGCGACGAGCACCCGGCGGTCCCGCTCACCCCGGCCGAACTGGCCGCCGACGCGGCCCGCTGCGCCGATCTCGGCGTGGCGGCGGTGCACGTCCATCCGCGCGACACCGACGGTGCCGAGTCGTTGCGTCCCGAGGTCATCGCGGCGGCCCTCACCGCGATCCGGGCCGCCCGGCCCGGGCTGCCGGTGGGGGTGAGCACCGGCGCCTGGATCGAGCCGGATCCGGCCGCCCGGGTGGCTGCCGTCCGCGACTGGCGGACCCTGCCCGACTTCGCGTCGGTCAACGCCCACGAGGAGGGCGCGGAAGCGGTCGCCGCCGCGCTGCACGAGCGGGGCGTGCTGGTGGAGGCCGGGCTCTGGACGGTCGAGGCGGTGGCGGCGTACCGGGCCTGGCGGGTGCCGGCCGGGCGGCAGCTGATCGAGTGCATGGCTGAGGAACCGCCGGTGGCGCTCGCGGACGCGGCCGCGATGCTCGCCGCGCTGCCGCGCGCCGCGGGGCCGATCGAGCCGTCGGTGCTGCTGCACGCCGAAGGGCCGGCCACCTGGGCGGTGCTCGCCGAGGCGGTCCGCCGGGGACTGCACACCCGGGTCGGCCTGGAGGACACGCTCCAGCTACCGGACGGCACGCCCGCCCCGGACAACCCGGCACTCGTCATCGCCGCGCTGGCCGCCGGCGCCCGCTGAGCCGCGCGGACGCCAGCTCGGCGAGGTGGCGGTATCGGGCGGGCCAAGGACACCGCACACCGGCGACCCGGAGTCGATCAACCTGGGCCGAGGCGCGGCGGCCCGGTCGGCCTGGGCTGAGCAGCGATGACATCCATCCGACACCGGCTCGACCGGTGGCGTTTGTCCGCTGGTGTCCGGCGTTTCATCAGCGGTAAGTGACGCCGTAACTTCGCTCCGTTCGGGGGGTTTGATCATGAGTTCTTGACCAGACCGGCCCTCGCGACCTAGCCTCGCCATACAGGCTCACATTGCCCGACCAGCGCAGGCTAAGCGCACAACATAGATCGCGTAACAGAACCGCATCACTTTGGCCAGCACCATCGGCCATACCACCGCAGCTCCGGACAGGCCGGTCGGGAGTTGAGGAGACAACTGCACCCGGTCGCCGGCGATGCTTCGGGCACCGCCGGCGGAGAGAGCTACCCACGGCCAGTCGCTCCGGTCGGGCGTCCAGAGCCGCAGGAGTGTGCCTTCCGGCACGGTCACTGCGGCGCCGACGTTCAGGGGAGGCGGCCATGGCGGGGCGGCACAGGTTCACCGGTGGTCCCCACGAGGTCCCGGCATGAGGGAGCGTCAGCGAGCGGATCAGCGGGGCGGTGCGCTTGTGTCTCATGGCGGCACGCAGCGGAGCGGAGTGCCGGCATGAGCGGGTTCGACGTCGTGCTACTCGTGGTGGTGCTGATCCTGACCGTGGTGGTGGTCGGGGCGGTGCTGCTGGGCGTCCGGACGCTGCGCCGGTTCCAGGCCGCGCCGGCCCCCGAGGATCCGGCCTTCATCGCCGAGAAGGACCGGCAGGAGCAGTCCCTGGCCGCGCTGCGCAGCGCCGCCGACGAGGCGAACAGCACCATCGACGTGGCGAAGTCCGCGGCCGCGGCGGCGCGGGCCGAGGCGGCCGCGGCCAAGGCCGAGGCGAAGGCGGCCCGGGCGGAGGCTCGCCGGGTGCTCGACGACGCCCGCGCCGAGGCGGACACCGTGCTGGAGCGGGCGCACAAGCAGGCCGAGGCGGACGCCGAGCAACTGCGGGCGGCGGCCCGGCGCAGCGGCGAGCGTGAGGTGGCGGTGCTCGCCGCCACCACCCGCGAGCAGGCGGCCGAGGTCGAGCGCCGGGCGGCCCGGATGGACGAGCGGGAGCGGCTGCACACCGAGGAGGTCGAGCGGCTCGCCGAGCGGGAGCGGCAGCTGACCGCCGCGACGGCCGCGCTGGCCGCCCGGGAGGCCGAGCTGGCCCGCCGGGAGGTAGAGCTGACCGAGGCCGAGGAGCAGCGGCGGCGCGAGCTGGAACGGGTGGCCGGGCTCACCGCCGACGCGGCCCGGGCCGAGCTGATCGAGGCCATCGAGTCGCAGGCCAAGCGGGAGGCGGCGCTGCTGGTCCGGGACATCGAGGCGGACGCGCGCAGCACCGCCGAGCAGCGGGCCCGGCACATCGTGGTCGACGCCATCCAGCGGGTGGCCAGCGAGCAGACCGCGGAGAGCGTGGTCAGCGTCCTGCACCTGCCCGGTGACGAGATGAAGGGGCGGATCATCGGTCGCGAGGGCCGCAACATCCGGGCCTTCGAGTCGGTCACCGGGGTCAACCTGATCATCGACGACACCCCCGAGGCGGTGCTGCTCTCCTGCTTCGACCCGGTCCGCCGGGAGGTCGGCCGGCTGACCCTGGAGAAGCTGGTGCTGGACGGCCGGATCCACCCGCACCGGATCGAGGAGGTCTACGACCTGGCCCGGCACGAGGTGGAGGAGCTCTGCCAGCGGGCCGCCGAGGACGCCCTGGTCGAGGTCGGCATCACCGAGATCCACCCGGAGCTGGTCACCCTGCTCGGCCGGCTGCGCTACCGCACCTCGTACGGGCAGAACGTGCTCAAGCACCTGGTGGAGACCGCGCACATCGCCGGCGTCATGGCCGCCGAGCTGCGCCTGGACGTGCCCACCATCAAGCGCTGCGCGTTCCTGCACGACATCGGCAAGGCGCTCACCCACGAGGTGGAGGGCAGCCACGCCATCATCGGCGCGGACCTGGCCCGCAAGTACGGCGAGAGCGAGGACGTGGTGCACGCCATCGAGGCGCACCACAACGAGGTGCCGCCGCAGACCATCGAGGCGGTGCTGACCCAGGCCTCCGACGCCTGCTCGGGCGGCCGGCCGGGCGCCCGCCGGGAGAGCCTGGAGGCGTACGTCAAGCGGCTGGAGCGGATCGAGGAGATCGCGGCCGGCAAGCTCGGCGTGGAGAAGGTCTTCGCCATGCAGGCCGGCCGGGAGATCCGGGTGATGGTTAAGCCGGACGACGTGGACGACATCGGCGCCGCCGTGCTGGCCCGGGACGTGGCGAAGCAGATCGAGGAGGAGCTGACCTACCCCGGTCAGATCCGGGTCACCGTGGTCCGCGAGTCCCGGGTCACCGAGATCGCCCGCTGAGGCGCCGTACGCATACGGCATGGGGCGGGCGGCCACACCATCCGCCCCATGCCGTATGCGGTCAGATCCCCCGCGGGGTGTCCTCACCGGTCTGGAGGGCCGGCAGCGGCTTCGCGGAGGTACGGGCGCGACCCATCCGCTTCTGCAGCCACCAGGCGAGGATCGACAGCATCCCGCATATGGCGATGTAGATCGCCGCGACGATCAGGTACGTCGGGACGTACGGCAGGCCGAACGGTAGCCGCCCGCCGATCTGCTTGCCGACGAACAGCAGCTCGGGGTACGTGATGATGAAGCCGAGCGCGGTGTCCTTGAGCAGGACGACGAGCTGGCTCACGATCGCCGGCAGCATCGAGCGGACCGCCTGCGGCAGCAGGATCAGGCGGAGCACCTGGTTCTTGCGCATGCCGATCGCGTACGCGCCCTCGGACTGCCCGTCGGGCACCGCGTTGATGCCGGCGCGGAAGATCTCCGCCAGCACCGAGCCGTTGTAGAGCACCAGCCCGATGACCAGGGCCCAGAGCTTGTCGATCGACCAGCCGTACTGCAGCGGCACGTAGTAGCCGAAGAAAATGAGGATCAGCAGCGGGATGGCCCGGAACAGCTCTACCACGAAGGTGGCAGGGGCACGCAGGATCCACTTGTCGCTCAATCGGGCGCCGGCGAAGACCGCGCCGAAAAGCAGCGCCAGCACCGCCGCGATGCCGGCCGCCTTGAGCGTCGCCCAGAGGCCGCCGAGCAGCTCGCGCTGCACCGAGGCGTACTGGAACTGCTCCCACTTGCGGGCCTCGAACTGGCCGGTGTCGGCGAACTTGTACCCAACGAAGGCGATCAGCGCGATGATGCCCAGCGTCGAGACGACGCCGAGGATCGTGTTGCGCCGCTTGGCCTTCGGACCGGGCAAATCGTAGAGGATCGAGACCTGGGTGCTCATCGCGCCACCGTCCACTTGCGCTCGAGGAATCGCTGCAACGCCACCAGCGGCAGGATCAGGATCAGGAAACCGATGGTGATCCAGAGCAGGACGGCGAACTGCGGCTCACCGCGCTCCGACATGTACGCCGGGATGGCGCCCGCCTCGAGCACCGAGAAGCCGGCGGCGATCGTAGTGTTCTTCAGCATCGCGATGAACACGCTCATCATCGGCGGCACCATCGCCCGCAGCGCCTGCGGCAGCACGATGAGTGTCAGCACCTGACCGAAGGTCATGCCGAGCGCCCGGGCTGCCTCCGCTTGGCCGGCGGCGACCGTGTTGACCCCGGACCGGACCACCTCGCATACGAAGGCCGAGGTGTAGATCGTCAGGGCGATGCAGGCGCTGGGGAAGTAGTCGATGTTGACGTCCAGCTTCGGCACCGCGAACACAAGGAACGCGAAGACCAGAGTCAGCGGGGTGTTCCGCACGAGATTGACGTACGTGGCACCGAACGCCCGCAGCGCGGGCACGGGGGAGACCCGCATGGCGCCGAGCAGCGTGCCGAGGACGAGGCTGCCGACGGCGGCGATCAGGAACAATTTGACGGTGTTGGTAAACCCGTCGCGGAACAGGTCGGCATTGTCCGTCAGTACGCGGAAGAACTCGCCCATGCCTCGCTCTCAGTCCTCGGGCAGGCGCCGGGCGGGGACGAACCCCCGCCCGGTGCCGCATCACGTTTCGAACTGCCGTCAGTACCGCTCGAGCTGCGGCGCCGTAGCTGGCGAACCGGACTTGCCTAGGGTGCCGTCGTAGATCTTCTTCCAGGTGCCGTCGGTGAAGGCCGCCTCAATCTGGTTGTTCACGTAGTCGCGCAGCGCCTTGTCGTCCTTCGGCAGGCCGATGCCGTACTTCTCGGTGCTGAACGGCTGGCCGACG
This sequence comes from Micromonospora sp. S4605, assembly GCF_003176715.1. Lineage (NCBI taxonomy): Bacteria > Bacillati > Actinomycetota > Actinomycetes > Micromonosporales > Micromonosporaceae > Micromonospora > Micromonospora sp. S4605. Next base: position 9,525 of record NZ_QGSW01000139.1, on the reverse strand, counting down.
ACCTTAAGCTCGTCCGGGTTCTGCGCCGCGTAGCCCTTGAGGATCGCGTCGTCTGTGGTCACCGCGTCGACCTTGTTGTCGAGCAGCTGCGAGACGCACTCGGAATAGGTCTTGAACTCGACGATGTTCTCCGGCTCAGTCAGGCCCTCGTCGCGGATCTTCTGAATCGGAGTCGAACCAGTGGCCGAGCAGACCTTCTTGCCCTTGAGGCTATCTTTGCCGGTGATCGACGTTTCGTCCTTGCGGACCAGCAGGTCCTGGCCGGCGACGAAGTACGGCCCGGCGAAGGAGATGTCGTTCTTCCGCTTGTCCGTGATGGAGTAGGTGCCGACGTAGTAGTCGACCTCGCCACCCTTGATTGCGGTCTCCCGGTTGGCCGACGCGATCTCCTTGTACTCGATCTTCGCCGGGTCCACGCCGAGGGTGCTCGCGATGTACTGCGCGATCTCGATGTCGAAGCCGCACCGCTTGCCCTGCGCGTCCTTGTAGCCCAGGTTCGGCTGGTCGAACTTGACGCCGACAACCACCTTGCCGCCGCTCTTGATCTTCTCGAAGGTGGGGCTGCCGGCGACCGCGGCGTCCGCCTTGGGGGTGAAGGTCACGCCCGAGGTGGTGCAGGCGTCGGACTGAGCGCCACCGGAGGCGTTGCCGCCACCGCTGGGGGTCGGCGACCCCTCCTTGCCGCACGCTGCGGCCGAGAGGGCGAGCGACGCCATCATGGCGAGCGCCGCCACGCGCTTCATACGCATACTCTTCTCCTTCTTCGACGAAGCCGCCGGGGGACGGCGCGCTCCAGGTACGGACGCCTAGTGCGTGAGGATCTTGGAGAGGAAGTCCTTGGCCCGCTCGCTGCGCGGGTTGCCGAAGAACTCGGCCGGGGGAGCGTCCTCGACCAGTTGGCCGTCGGCCATGAAGATGACCCGGTTGGCCGCGTGCCGGGCGAAGCCCATCTCGTGGGTGACGACGACCATGGTCATGCCGTCACGGGCCAGCGAGGTCATCACCTCCAGCACCTCACCGACCATCTCCGGGTCGAGCGCGCTGGTGGGCTCGTCGAAGAGCATCGCCTTGGGCTGCATGGCGAGCGCGCGGGCGATCGCCGCCCGCTGCTGCTGACCACCGGAGAGCTGGGCCGGGAACTTGTCGGCCTGGTTGGCGATGCCGACCCGGTCGAGCAGGGCGAGGGCGCGCTCGCGGGCCGCCGCGGGCTTCTCCTTGCGCACCTTGATCGGCCCGAGGGTGACGTTCTCCAGGATGGTCTTGTGCGCGAAGAGGTTGAACGACTGGAAGACCATGCCGACCTCGCTGCGCAGCTTCGCCAGCGCCTTGCCCTCGGCCGGCAGCGGCTGCCCGTCGAAGGTGATGGTGCCGGAGTTGATCGGCTCCAGCCGGTTGATCGTGCGGCAGAGCGTCGACTTGCCGGAGCCGGACGGGCCGATCACCACGACCACCTCGCCCTTGCCGACCGAGAGTGAGACGTCGTCCAGCACGTGCAGCGGCCCGAACCACTTGTTGACCGAGTCCAGCACGATGAGCGGTTCGCCCGTCGTCACGTCGTCCACCGTCCCTGTCGTCGCCCCAGCGGGGTCGGATGACCCCCGGTTGGGCAACTGTAGGCGGGGGGATGTGGCGGAATGCAACTCAGTTGGTCACGGAGCGGTAACACCATTCGTGATCACGGCGCGAAGTCCGAATTCGACCACCGTCCTGGTGCGCCGTGTGGCGACCTGCGCGCGTCGAGTAAATCATGTGGGGATGACCGAACCGGTACGGCTGACCCGGTACGCCCGTGGCGGCGGTTGTGCCTGCAAGATCCCGCCCGGGGAGCTGGAGGCGATGGTCGCCGGCCTCGGCCCGGCCGCCGGCACGGCGGAGCTGCTCGTCGGCCTGGACCACGGCGACGACGCCGCGGTGGTCCGGCTGGACGAGCGCACCGGCCTGGTGAGCACCGCCGACTTCTTCACCCCGGTGGTCGACGACGCGTACGACTGGGGCCGGATCGCCGCGACCAACGCCCTATCCGACGTGTACGCGATGGGTGGCACCCCGCTGGTGGCGCTGAACCTGCTCTGCTGGCCACGCGACGTGCTGCCGCTGGAGCTGGCCCGGGAGGTGCTGCGCGGCGGCCAGGACGTGGCCCGCGACGCCGGCTGCCACCTGGCCGGCGGGCACAGCGTGGACGACGACGGCCCCAAGTACGGGCTGGCCGTCACCGGGGTGGTCCGGCCGGACGAGCTGATCACCCTGGACGCCGGCCGGGCGGGCCTGCCGCTGTCGCTGACCAAGCCGCTCGGCGTCGGGGTGCTCAACACCCGGCACAAGCACACCGGGGAGCGCTTTCCGGAGGCGGTGGCCGCGATGACCACGCTGAACCGCGACGCGGCCCGGGCGGCGGTCTCCGCCGGCGTGCGCTGCGGCACCGACGTGACCGGCTTCGGGCTGCTCGGCCACGCCGCCAAGCTGGCCCGGGCGAGCGGGCTCACGGTCGCCCTCGACGCGGCCCGGGTGCCGTACCTGGCCGGCGCTCGGGAGGCGGTACGGGACGGGTACGTCAGCGGCGGCAGCCGGCGCAACCTGGACTGGGTGACACCGTGGACGGACTTCGGCCGGGTCGGCGAGGACGACCGGCTGCTGCTGGCCGACGCGCAGACCTCCGGCGGGCTGCTGGTGGCCGGCGAACTCCCGGGCGCCACCGTGGTCGGCGAACTGCGTCCGCGGGGCGAGCATCTGCTGGTCCTCGGGTGAGTGGCGCGGGTCGGAAGACGCGACGCGGGGTGGCGCCGGGCGCGGCACCATACCCGATAAACTGTCATTTTCCGGCTACTCGGAGCAACGCGGCTCGGGTAAATTTTGCCCGGAATGGTCACAGACCGGTAACTTGCCCCCGGCTGAGGTCAAATGCACCCCACCATCGTCAGTAAGGCCCGATCCGGAGGCCGGTGGGACGAGCACAGCGAGGAGGCGGCATGACCGAGCTGTGGAACTGGAGAATCGACCGGGCGGCGCCGGTGCAGGTCTACCCCGCACTGGCCGAGGCGCTCGGCCGGGTGGTGATGCCCCTGGCGGTGGCTGACCCGACCCGGTTGCCGACGTACGCGGTGATCTGCGACGTCTGGGAGGCGCCGGGCGAGTTCGGCACGATCGTGGACTGCTACGGGGTTCCGGACCGGCTTCCCGAGCACGCCAGCATCGCCGCCCTGGCGCGGCTGCTGGACCGCAACTGCCTGCTGCGCGACGACACCCTCGACGCCAGCCGGCACCTGCTCGTCGCGCCGGACGGCACGATCCGGCCGGTGCACTTCACCGTCCGGGAGACCGACGACGGCGAGGTCCTCGGCGACCAGCGGCTCTGCACCGAGGCCAACGCCGGCTGTCGGGGCTGGTCCCAGTGCCACCGCTCGCGGTGGGCGCCCGACTCGGTGCTGCCCGCGCTCGCCGCGGCCTGACCGCCCGCCGCCCGGCCGACGGACCCGCCGGCCCGGGCCGGGCCGCGGATCGCGCGTCGGCTGGCGGGCCCGGGCGGGCCGATCGAGCCCCGGCCGGCGGAACCCGCCGGTCAGCGGGTCGGGCCGGTGGACCGCCCGCCCCGGACCTCCAACTGCTCCAGCAGGGTCCGGGTGGCCGCCGCCACGGCGGTCACCGCCGCGTCGAAGGCGGCCGCGTTGTGCGCGGCCGGCTTGCGGAACCCGGAGATCTTCCGGACGTACTGCAACGCCGCGGCGTCGACGTCGGCCGGGGTCACCTCGGCGACGTACGGCTCACGCAGGGTCTTGATGCTCCGGCACACGGCTCCTCCTCGTTCGGTTCGGGCTACCCGGCCCGGATACGCTGTCCGGGTCATGACTACCGCAGCGGCGAGCAGCCCGCGCACCTACCAGGTGCGCACGTACGGCTGCCAGATGAACGTGCACGACTCCGAGCGCATCTCCGGGCTGCTGGAGCAGGCGGGCTACGTGCGCGCCGCCGAGGCCGACGAGCACCCGGACGTGGTGGTCTTCAACACCTGCGCGGTGCGGGAGAACGCCGACAACCGGCTCTACGGCAACCTCGGTCATCTGCGCCCCGTGAAGGACAAGCACCCCGGCATGCAGATCGCCGTCGGCGGCTGCCTGGCCCAGAAGGACCGCGGCGACATCGTCCGCAAGGCGCCCTGGGTGGACGTGGTCTTCGGCACGCACAACATCGGCTCGCTGCCGGTGCTGCTGGAGCGGGCCCGGCACAACACCGCCGCCGAGGTGGAGATCCTCGAATCCCTCGACGTCTTCCCCTCCACGCTGCCCACCCGCCGCGAGTCCACGTACGCCGGCTGGGTGTCGATCTCGGTGGGCTGCAACAACACCTGCACGTTCTGCATCGTGCCCGCCCTGCGCGGCAAGGAGAAGGACCGCCGCCCCGGCGACGTCCTCTCCGAGGTCCGGGCGCTGGTCGACGAGGGCGTGCTGGAGGTGACCCTGCTCGGGCAGAACGTCAACTCCTACGGCGTCGAGTTCGGCGACCGGCTCGCCTTCGGCAAGCTGCTGCGCGCCTGCGGTGACATCGAGGGCCTGGAGCGGGTCCGGTTCACCAGCCCGCACCCGAAGGACTTCACCGACGACGTGATCGCCGCGATGGCCGAGACGCCGAACGTCTGCCACTCGCTGCACATGCCGTTGCAGTCCGGCTCGGACGACGTGCTGAAGGCGATGCGCCGGTCGTACCGGGCCGAGCGCTACCTCGGCATCATCTCCAAGGTGCGGGCGGCGATGCCGGACGCGGCGATCACCACCGACATCATCGTCGGCTTCCCCGGCGAGACCGACGCCGACTTCGAGCGCACCCTCGATGTGGTGCGCGAGGCGCGGTTCTCCTCCGCGTTCACCTTCCAGTACTCCAAGCGCCCCGGCACGCCGGCCGCGACGATGGACGGCCAACTGCCCAAGCAGGTCGTCCAGGAGCGGTACGAGCGGCTGATCGCCTGCGTCGAGGAGATCACCTGGGCGGAGAACCGGAAGCTCGTCGGGGAGACCGTCGAGGTGCTGGTCGCCGTCGGCGAGGGGCGCAAGGACGAGCGCACCGGGCGGATGTCCGGCCGAGCCCGGGACGGCCGCCTCGTGCACTTCGACGCCGGGTCGTACGCCGGGCAGATCCGCCCCGGCGACATCGTGCACACCACCGTGACGTACGCCGCCCCACACCACCTCAACGCCGACGGCGAGCCAGTGTCGCACCGGCGTACCCGGGCCGGTGACGCGGCCGAGGCGGGGCGCTCCCCGCGTACGCCCGGGGTGCTGCTCGGGCTGCCCACGATCGGCGCGCCGGCCGCGGCGCCCGCGCCGACCACTGGCTGCGCCGCCCACTGACCCTCGCCCGTTCGCACCATCACGCTGCAACCTGGATGTCGTGCCCTCGACCGCACGTCGAGGCCACTGTCCGTGTTGTAGCGCGATCTTGGACCGGCGCGGCCATCCGGGCGGCGGGCGCGCCGTCCAGGATGCGCACGAGCGCCGGTCCCGTGCGGGACCGGCGCTCCGATGCTCGTTCAGGTCAGAGGTCAGCCGGACTGCTCGGCGAGCTGGAGGAACTGCCGCTTGGAGGCCAGCGCCTGCTCAGCCTCGCGGATCCGCTTGGCGTCGCCGGCGGCCTGGGCGCGGGCCAGCCGCTCCTCCGCCTCGGCGACCTGCGCCCGCATCTGCGCGAGCAGCGGGTTGTCCTCCTTGGTGGTCCGCCGCCAGGCCGAGTCCATCACCTCGCGGACCTTCTCGTCGACCGCGCGCAGCCGGCGCTCCAGCCCGGCGGCCGCCTCCCGGGGCACCCGGCCGGCCTCGTGCCACTGCGCCTGGATCTCCCGCAGCTTGGCCTGGGCGCCCTTGGGGTCGCCGTCGACGTCCAGGGCCTCGGCCTCGGCGAGCAGGGCCTGCTTGCGCTCGAGGTTGGCCCGCTGCTCGTTGTCCCGGGCCGAGAAGACCTCGCTGCGCCGGGTGAAGAACTCGTCCTGCGCCGCCCGGAACCGTTCCCAGAGCCGCTGCTCGGCCTCCTTCGAGGCGCGCGGCGCGGCCTTCCACTGGTTCATCAGGTCCTTGAGCTGGTTGGCGGTGGCCGCCCAGTCGGTGGAGTCCTTCAGCTTCTCGGCCTCAGTGACCAGCTCCTCCTTGACCGACTGCGCCTGCTTGCGCTGCGCGTCGAGGGAGGCGAAGTGGGCGCCGCGCCGGCGGGTGAAGCCGTCCCGGGCCGCGGCGAACCGCTTCCACAGCTCACCGTCGGTCTTCTTGTCGACCCCGCGGATGGTCTTCCACTCGTCGAGGATCTCCTTGAGCCGGTCCCCGGCGGTCTTCCAGCCGGTCGACTCGGCGGCGATCTTCTCGGCCTCCTCGACCAGGGCCGTCTTGCGGGCCAGCGCCTCGCCGCGGGCGGCGTCCCGGGCGGCCCGGGCCTCGCCGGCCTTCTCCTCGGCGACGGTGGCGAGCTTGTCGAGCCGCGCGGCGAGCGCGTCGATGTCGCCGACCACGTGCGCCTCGGCCAGCGAGGCACGCAGCCGGCGGATCGTGGTCAGCGAGTGGCCCGCGTCCGCCGCACCCGAGTTGAGCCGGGCCTCGGTCAGGTCCACCTCCGTCACCAGGTCGGCGAAGCGCCGGGCGAAGTGCGCCAGCCCTTCCTCCGGTGCTCCCGCCTGCCAGGAACCGACCACCCGCTCACCCTCGGCGGTCTTGACGTACACGGTGCCGTCCGCGTCCACCCGTCCGAAGGCAGTCCAGTCGCTCATGTGCCCATCCTCGTTCTCCCGGCGTCGGGGAGCAGTCCCGCGATCGCCGCCACGGCGCAGCAAAGTTTCTCCCGGCATTGTCACAGGTCCGCCCCCGTCCGCGTCGAGCGCCTATCGCCGACCGTGACCATACGGTGTCCTAGCCGTCGAATGACCGGATCGGCGCGGGGACGCACCGGAACGTCCCGCTAACGTGGACCCGTGCCACTGGTCGCCGCCGCCGTCTGCCCGCATCCGCCCCTGCTCGTGCCCGAGGTGGCGGGCGCCGCCGCCGGTGAGTTGGCCGACCTCCGGGCCGCCTGCGACGCCGCCGTCGCCCGGCTGCTGGCCACCGAGCCGGACTGCGTCGTGGTGCTGGGCTCCGGCACCGGGACGGGTTGGATCGTCCCGCCCGCGGTCGGCACGTTCCGCCCGTTCGGCGTGGACCTCACCGTGCCGCTGGTGCCCGGGCTGCCCGACGGGCCGGCGGCGCTGCCGCCGAGCGTGACCGTCGGCGCGTGGCTGCTCGGCCGCCACCGGGTCGGCGCGCGGGTGGTCGCCGCCCAGGTGGCCTCGGACGCGACCGCAGACGAGGTGGCCGAGCTCGCCCGGCAGGTCGACGGGTACCGCCCCCGGGTGGCGCTGCTGGTGATGGGGGACGGGTCCGCCAGCCGGGGGGAGAAGTCGCCCGGCCACCACGACCCGCGCGCCGAGCCGTACGACGAGGGGGTCGCCCGGGCGCTGGCCGACGCGGACGCCGCGGCCCTGCTCGGCCTGGACCCGGAGTTGTCGGCGGAGCTGAAGGCCGCCGGGCGCGCCCCCTGGCAGGTGCTCGCCGGCGCGGCCCGGGCGGCGGGTGGCGCCTGGCGCGGCGAGCTGCGCTACCACGCCGCGCCCTACGGCGTGGCCTACTTCGTCGCCGGCTGGGAGCCGGCGTGAGCGGGCCGGTCGAGGCCGGTGGCAGCCGCCCGCCGGCCGGCACGGTGGTGGCCGTGGTCGGGCCGACCGCGGCTGGCAAGTCGGCGCTGAGCATCGCCCTCGCGCACGCCCTGGGCGGCGAGGTGGTCAACGCCGACTCGATGCAGCTCTACCGGGGCATGGACATCGGCACCGCCAAACTCACCCCGGCCGAACGTGCGGGGGTGCCGCACCACCTGCTGGACATCTGGGAGGTCACCGAGCCGGCCAGCGTCGCCGAGTACCAGCGGCTGGCCCGGGCGGCGGTGGACGACATCCTGGCCCGGGGCCGGGTGCCGCTGCTGGTCGGCGGCTCCGGGCTGTACGTGCGGGCGGTGCTGGAACGGTTCGAGTTCCCCGGCACCGACCCGGCGGTGCGCGAGCGGCTGGAGCGGGAGCTGGCCCAGGCCGGCCCGGCGCCGCTGTACGCGCGGCTGCGCGCGGCCGACCCGGCCGCCGCGGCGGGCATCCTGCCCGGCAACGGCCGGCGGATCGTCCGGGCGCTGGAGGTGATCGAGCTCACCGGGGCGCCGTTCACCGCAGCACTGCCCGAGCCGACGCCGTACTACCCGTCGGTGCAGGTCGGGGTCGACCTGGACACCGCGCTGCTGGACGAGCGGATCGCCCTGCGGGTGGACCGGATGTGGGCGGACGGCCTGGTCGCCGAGACCCGCGAGCTGGTCGGCCGCGGCCTGCCCGAGGGGCGTACGGCCAGCCGGGCGCTCGGCTACCAGCAGGTGCTGCGGTTCCTGGCCGGTGAGCTGACCGAGGCCGAGGCGCACGACGAGACGATCCGGGCGACCCGGCGGTTCGTCCGCCGGCAGCGCTCCTGGTTCCGCCGCGACCCGCGGATCCACTGGCTCGACGCGGCCGCGCCGGACCTGGTTGCCGAGGCCCTGGGGCTGCTCCCCGCCGCTGCGCGATGATGGGGGCGTGGAGTTCACCAAGGGGCACGGCACCGGCAACGACTTCGTGATCCTGCCCGACCCGGACGGGCGGCTGGAGTTGACGCCGGGGATGGTCGCCGCGCTCTGCGACCGCCGGCGCGGCCTCGGCGCGGACGGCGTGTTGCGGGTGGTCCGGTCGGCCGCGCACCCCGAGGCGGCCGGGCAGGCCGGGGACGCCGAGTGGTTCATGGACTACTGGAACGCCGACGGCTCGTACGCCGAGATGTGCGGCAACGGCGCCCGGGTGTTCGTCCGTTTCCTGATCGCCGCCGGCCTGGCCGACCCGGCGGACGGGACGCTGCCGGTGGCCACCCGGGCCGGCGTCGTGCGGGCGCGGGTGAGCGGCGACAGCGTCGCCGTCGAGATGCGCCGTCCCCGGCTGTACGACCCGTCGACCGCCTCGCTGGGTGGGCTGACCCTGCCCGGCACCTCGGTGGACGTGGGCAACCCGCACCTGGTCTGCGCGCTGCCGGCCGGGCTGGACCTGGCCGGGCTGGACCTCACCCGGGCACCCGAGGTCGACCCGGCCGCCTTCCCCGACGGCGTGAACGTCGAGTTCACCGCCCTCGGCGACCCGGTCGAGGGCACGGACGGACACGTGCTGATGCGGGTGTACGAGCGGGGCTCCGCCGAGACGCTCTCCTGCGGCACCGGCGCCTGCGCGGTGGCCGCGGTGGCCCTGCGCGACGCCGGCCGGGACACCGGCGTGGTGGCGGTGGACGTCCCCGGCGGCCGGCTCTCGGTCACCGTCACCGCGGATTCGTGCTGGCTCGCCGGCCCGGCCGTGCTGGTCGCCACCGGCGAGATCGCCCCCACCGCCCTCACCACGTCCGCCTGACGGGCGGCCGGGTGGCCGGGTGGGTCAGGGGGTGGCGGAGGCCTCGGCGGCGATCTCGGGAAGGT
>NZ_QGSW01000422.1:0-5744 GCF_003176715.1 Micromonospora sp. S4605 | reverse complement strand
GGGTGGGCAAGACCACCACCGCCGCGGCGCTCGCGCTCCGGGCCGCCGAGCAGCACGGCCGGCGTACGGTGGTGCTCACCATCGACCCGGCCCGCCGGCTGGCCCAGTCGCTCGGGCTCACCGAGCTGGACAACACCCCGCGCCAGGTCAAGGGGATCGACGTCGAGGCCAGCGGCGGCGAGCTGCACGCCATGATGCTCGACATGAAGCGCACCTTCGACGACGTGGTGCTCCAGCACACCGATCGGGCGAAGGCGGCGGAGATCTTCGCCAACCCCTTCTACCAGGCGATGAGCTCGACCTTCGCCGGTACGCAGGAGTACATGGCGATGGAGAAGCTCGGCCAGCTGCACGCCCGGGGCGAGTGGGACCTGATCGTGGTCGACACCCCGCCGTCCCGGTCGGCGCTGGACTTCCTCGACGCACCGGCGCGGCTGTCCCGGTTCCTCGACGGCCGGATGCTGCGGCTGCTGCTGGCCCCGGCGCGTAGCGGCGGGCGGAGCATGTTCAGCCTGGTCACCGCGTCCTTCGGGATGTTCTCCAAGGTCGTGCAGAAGGTGCTCGGCGCGCAGCTGCTCACCGACCTCTCCGGCTTCGTCGCCGCGCTCGACTCGATGTTCGGCGGGTTCCGGCAGCGCGCCGAGCAGACGTACCGCATCCTGCAGGCGCGGGAGACGGCGTTCCTGCTGGTCGCGGCGCCCGAGCCGGACGCGGTCCGGGAGGCCGCCTACTTCGCCGGCCGGCTGCGGGCGGAGCGGATGCCGCTGGCCGGCCTGGTGCTCAACCGGGTGCACCGGCCGGCGGTGCCCGACCTCGACGCGGCGGAGAGCCTGGCCGCCGCCGAGCGGCTGGCCGACCTCGGTGGGCACGAGGCCACCGAGGACGTGCTGCGGGCGCACGCCGCGCTGGTTCAGCAGGCGCGCCGGGAGCAGCGGGTCGCCGAGCGCTTCACCGCGGAGTTCCCGGCGGTGCCGGCGGTGTCGGTGACGGCGCAGCCCGCCGACGTGCACGACGTCGACGGGCTGCGGACGATCGGCGCGGCGATCAGCCGGGCCTGAGGCCGTGGCGGCCGGCGGGGCCGAACCCGTGGCGGCCGGTCGGGCCCGGACCGTTCGCGGTCGGCCGGGCCCGGAGCGCGGCGGTCAGCCGGCGGCGGTGACCAGGATCTTGTCCTTGCCGGCCTTGTCCTTGCCGTTCTTCTTCATCGCGGCCTCGAACATCTTGCGCCAGCTCGTCACCTGCGGGTGACGGCGCAGCAGCGCGCGGCGTTCGCGTTCGGTCATGCCACCCCACACACCGAACTCGATCCGGTTGTCCAGCGCGTCGGCCAGGCACTCGTACCGAACTGGGCAGCTCCGGCAGATCCGCTTCGCCACGTTCTGTTCGGCGCCCTGTACGAACAACGCGTCCGGGTCCCCGTTCTGACATGCCGCCAGCGACGGCCAGTCAGTGATCATGCCCATGTGTACACGTCCCCCCTTGCAGTACCTACCGACGTCGTGCGGACCAGCCGGCAATTCCCCCCGATCGACCGGGCCTGCCTTCCCCAAGGCGGCACGGACGACATGTGGCGCTGTCGCCGCCCCCATCATGCTCTGTAGTCGCCCGATTACGCAACGTTGTCGGCTAAATCCATCATTCCGTACACTCCCGGCTTCCCGGGCTCTCGACCGCCGCTTACCCCTCCCCAGTACGTGAAAACGCTGCGGCCGTCCCCCGAATGGAGGAGACTCGGCGCCAGGTTCACGCAACCACGCACCAGGGGTCGTGCGTTTAGCACAACGAGGTCGGCGCGCGCAGGAAATGGGGAAAGAACGCCCCAGCGCCCCTCGTTACCTGTTCGCGTACCCTGTCGAGGTGACCTGGATGCGGAAACGTGACCACAATGTGCTGACCAACGCCGCATCGCTGCTGATCTGCGGCCTGTTGGCCGGCGTGGTCGTCGCGGCGGCGGCCTTCCCCGCGGTGGCGATGTCCGGGCTGGCCGCCAAGGCCGGCGCCGAAACGTTCGGCGCGCTGCCCAAGGAGCTGACGGTGGCCCGAGCGCCGCAGATCAGCTACCTCTACGCCGCCGACGGCAAGACGCAACTGGCGACCATGTACGACGAGAACCGGCGCGACGTGAAGCTCGCCGACATCTCGCCGGTGATGCAGAAGGCCATCATCGCGGCCGAGGACCACGACTTCTACAAGCACAACGGCGTGGACCTCAACGGCGTGGCCCGCGCGTTCGTCAACAACCAGAACGCCGGCGCCGACCGCCAGGGCGCCTCCACGCTGACGATGCAGTACGTCCGGCTGGCCATCGCGTACTCGGCCACCCACCCGGCCGACGTGGTCGCCGCGACCGAGGACACCAGCGCCCGCAAGCTGCGCGAGATGCGCTACGCACTCCAGATCGACAAGGAGCTCTCCAAGGACGAGATCCTGGAGCGCTACCTGAACATCGCCGCGTTCGGCAACGGCGCGTACGGCGTCTACGCCGCCAGCCAGGTCTACTTCGGCAAGGCGCCGAAGAACCTGAAGATCGAGGAAGCGGCGATGCTGGCCGGCCTGGTGAAGGCGCCCAGCTCCTTCGACCCGACCACCAAGAGCGGCTACCCGCTCGCCGTCGACCGGCGCAACTACGTCATCGAGAACATGTTCGAGATCGGCGCGATCACCCGCCAGGAGGCGGACGCCGCCAAGGCGACCAAGCTGGTGGTCAAGGACAAGCGCACCCCGAACGGTTGCGTCGACACCGCGGAGAAGGGCTGGGGCTTCTTCTGCGACTACCTCTACCGCTGGTGGATGGGGCAGGAGACGTTCGGCTCGACCTCGTACGACCGGGAGCGGCGGCTCAAGAGCGGCGGCTACCACATCGTCACCACGCTCGACCCGCAGGCGCAGCGCGCGGCCGACAAGGCGGTCCGCAAGGCCAAGAAGGAGACCGCCAAGGAAGCCGCCATGGTCGCGGTGGTCGAGCCGGGCACGGGCAGGGTCCGGGCGCTGGCGGTGAACCGGAACTTCAAGCTGGACGACCCGAAGAAGCCGGCCAACAAGCCGCACAGCGACCCGAAGCAGCGCAAGAAGGGCAAGCGCGGCAACTACCCGAACACGGTCAACCCGCTGCTGACCGGCGGCGACGGCATCACCGGGTACCAGGCCGGCTCGACCTTCAAGATGTTCACCATCGTGGCGGCACTGGAGAAGGGCATCCCGCTCAGCTACACCATCAACGCGCCGCAGACGTTCCGGTCCGAGTACATCGTCGAGCGGAACAGCCCGGCCGCCTGCCCCGGCACCAACCTGTACTGCCCGCAGAACTCGGGCAAGAAGGCCGGCGGCGTGCAGACCATGTGGAGCGCGTTCAGCGCCTCGATCAACACCTACTTCGTGCCGTTGCAGCAGCAGGTCGGCGCGGAGAACGTGGTCGACGTGGCCAAGCGGCTCGGCATCCAGTTCCGGGCCAGCAACGACGCCAAGTTCGCCAGCAACAAGGACTACGCGCACGACTGGGGCGCCTTCACCCTGGGCGTCTCGCAGACCACCCCGCTGGAGTTGGCCAACGCGTACGCCACCCTGGCCGCGGACGGCAAGTACTGCGAGCCGATCCCGGTGCAGGAGATCCGGGACCCGGAGGGCAAGAAGCTGGACATCGCCAACCCGCGCTGCGAGAAGCGGATCAGCACCGACGTGGCCCGGGCCGCGGTGGACGCCGCCCGCTGCCCGGTCGGTGACAACCCGGCCAACGGCAGTTGCGGCGGCAGCCGGACGGCGGCCAACGTGAAGGGCATCGTCAAGGCGCCGGTGGCCGGCAAGTCCGGCACCACCGACTCGGAGAAGAGCGCCGCGCTGGTCGCGATGACCAAGCAGTACGCGGTGGCCGGCATCATGGCCGACCCGGACTGGCCGCAGACCAACGTCAAGATGGGGCACAACGTGCCCAACGGCATCAACCCGCCGGTCTACGAGACGCTGCGGGACGCGATGAAGGGCAAGCCCCGGATCGACTTCGAGCCACCCGGCAAGAAGATCTCCGAGGGTGACCAGCGCTCCATCCCGAACGTCAAGTGCCAGTCGCTCGAGACGGCGAAGAACCGGATCAAGGGTGCCGGCTTCGACGCGGTCGTCTCCGACGTCAAGGTGACCTCAAGCTGCCCGCCGGGCACCGCCGCCGGCACCAGCCCGGACGGCCGGACCATCAAGGGTGGCGTGGTCACCATCCAGGTCAGCAGCGGCGGCGGCACCAAGCCGGGCACCCCCGGTGACCAGCCGACCAACCCCGGCCGGCCACCGGGCCGCCCCCGCGGCTGACGTCGCAGGACACGACGACGGGCGGGCACCCCACCTGGGGTGCCCGCCCGTTTCGCGTACGCCGGCCGGAGCCGGCGGGGTCAGAGACCGAGCTGCCGGCGTACCTCGGCGGCCACCCGGCCCCCCTCGGCCCGGCCGGCCACCGCGGCCTGGGCCGCCTTCATGGCCGGGCCCATCTGCGCCTTGCCGGTGAACCCGCCCGCGGCGAGCGCCCCCGCGACCAGCTCGGTCAGCTCGGAATCGGAGAGCTGCTTCGGCAGGTAACGCTCCAGCACCTCGCCCTCGGCGGTCTCCTTCGCGGCCTGGTCGGTGCGGCCGGCGTCGGCGAAGGCGGTCGCGGCCTCCCGCCGCTTCTTCGCCTCCTTGGTCAGCACCGCGAGCACCTCGTCGTCGGTGAGGTCACGCTTGGCCTTGCCGGCGACCTCGGCGGTGCCGACGGCCGCCAGGGCCATCCGCAGCGTCGAGGTGGTCAGCTCGTCGCGCGCCTTGAGAGCGGCGCGCATGTCGGCGGTGAGGCGGTCCTTCAGCGTGCTCATGGACGGTCAAACTACCCTGAACGCCATGCGAAAGCGCACACTATTCCGGCTCGCGGCCGGAACCGCCGCGGTGGGCGCGGCCACCCTGGCCTACGCGTCGCTCGTCGAGCGCAACATGTTCACCCTGCGGCGGTACGACGTGCCGGTGCTGCCGGCCGACGCCGAGCCGCTGCGCGTGCTGCACCTGTCTGACCTGCACATGACGCCCGACCAGGCGCGCAAGCAGCGCTGGGTGGCCTCACTCGCCGCCCTCGACCCCGACCTGGTCGTGGTGACCGGGGACAACATGGCGCATCCCGACGCCGTGCCGGGGGTGCTGCGGGCGCTCCAACCGCTGCTCGACTACCCGGCCGCCTTCGTCTTCGGGTCCAACGACTACACCGGCCCGGTCTGGAAGAACCCGTTCACCTACTTCCTGCCGGACCGCGAGTACACCGAGGGCGTCGAGCTGCCGCACGAGGAGCTGCGCGAGGTGCTCGCCGGCGCCGGCTGGGTGGACCTGAACAACGCCCGTACCACGATCAAGGCCGGTGGCCGGGTGGTCGAGCTGGCCGGCGTCGACGATCCGCACATCGAGCGGGACGACTACCCGGCGGTGGCCGGGCCGGTGTCCCCCTCGGCCGACCTGTCCATCGCGCTCAGCCACTCCCCCGAGCCGCGGGTGCTCGACCAGATGGCCGCCGACGGCTTCGGGCTGCTGCTCGCCGGGCACACCCACGGCGGCCAGGTCTGCGTACCGGGCTTCGGCGCGCTGGTGACCAACTGCGGGCTGCCCCGGTCGATGGCCCGGGGCCTGCACCGCTGGCCCGACTCGGACTCCTGGCTGCACGTCTCCGCCGGCCTCGGTACGCACCCCACCGCCCCGGTCCGCTTCGCCTGCCCGCCCGAGGCCAGCGTCCTCACCCTCATCCC
>NZ_QGSW01000022.1:0-5814 GCF_003176715.1 Micromonospora sp. S4605 | reverse complement strand
CCACGAAGGCGTCCCCGTCGAGCCGCTCGGCGACGGTGAGCGCGAGGTCGTCGGCGACCCGCACGATGTGCCCGTCCGCCTTGCCGCGGTGCAGGTTCAGCCCGACCAGCCGGGCCACGTAGTCGGTGCGCGGCCGGGCGGTCACCGTGGCGGCGTCGCCCTCCTGCACCACCCGGCCGTCCTCCACGATGACCAACCGGTCGGCCAGCACCAGCGCGTCCAGCGGGTCGTGGGTGACCAGCAGCGTCGCTCCCGGGTGGGCGGCGAGATGCCGGTGCAGTTCGGCGCGGGTGTCCAGCCGGGTCCGCGCGTCCAGGGCGGCGAGCGGCTCATCCAGCAGCAGCAGCGACGGCGTGACGGCGAGCGCGCGGGCCAGCGCCACCCGCTGGGCCTGCCCGCCGGAGAGCTGCCGGGGTCGCCGGTGGGCGTGCTCGGCCAACCCCACCCGGTCGAGCCAGTCGAGGGCCGTCCGCCGGGCGGCGCGCCGGTCCACGCCGTGCCGGCGGAGCCCGAAGGCCACGTTGTCCCGCGCGCTGAGGTGCGGGAAGAGCAGGTAGTCCTGGAAGACCACGGCGACCGGCCGGCGCTCGGTCGGCGTACGCACCCGGCGCCGGGGGCGGTCCAGGTCCACGCCGGCCAGCGTGACGTGCCCGTCGGTCAGCGGATGCAGGCCGGCGAGCGCGCGCAGCGCGGTGGTCTTGCCGGCGCCGTTCGGGCCGAGCAGCGCCACCACCTCGCCGGCGGCGATCCGCAGCGGCACGTCGAGGTGGAACGCGCCCCGGTCGGCGACGAGATGGGCGTCGAGCAGCGCGTCGGTCATGGGCTGGTGATCCACCGGTCGCGCAGGGCGGCGAGGATGGCCACCGAGACGGTGAGCAGGATCAGGCTGAGCACCACTGCCGCCTCCAGGTCGGTCTCCAACGCCAGGTAGACCGCCAGCGGCATGGTCTGCGTCCGGCCCGGGTAGTTGCCGGCGAAGGTGATGGTGGCGCCGAACTCGCCCAGCGCCCGAGCCCAGCAGAGCACCGCGCCGGCGGCCAGCCCGGGGGCCACCAGCGGCACGGTGACGTGGGTGAAGGTGGTCCATCGCCCGGCGCCGAGGGTGGCCGCCGCCTCCTCGTAGCGCTGGTCCGCCCCGCGCAACGCGCCCTCGACCGCGATGACCAGGAACGGCATCGCGACGAACGCCTCGGCCAGCACCACGCCGGCGGTGGTGAACGGCAGGGTGATGCCGAACGTCGCGTCGAGCCAGCCGCCGAGCAGTCCGCGCCGGCCGAAGACCAGCAGCAGCGCCACCCCGCCGACCACCGGCGGCAGCACCAGCGGCACGGTGACCAGGGCGCGGACCAGCCGCCGGCCGGGGAACTCGACCCGGGCCAGCAGCCAGGCCAGCGGCACCCCGAGCAGCAGGCAGAGCAGGGTGGCCAGGGTGGCGGTCTGCAGCGACAGCCGCAGCGCGGTGAGCACGCCGGGCTCGGCGAGCCGCCGTGGCAGGTCGGCCCAGGGCGTACGGGCCAGCAGCCCGACCAGCGGCAGGGTGAGGAAGACCAGCCCGAGTGCCGCCGGGAGCAGCAGCGCGACGGGGATGCCCGGGCGCGCCCGGGGCGGCCTGACCCGTGGCGGGGCCGAGATGTCGGTGCGGGCCATCCGCGCTACGGCGCCTGGAACCCGGCCTCGGCGAGCACCGCCTGCCCCCGGCCGGAGCGGACGTACTCGACGAATGCCCGCCCGCCCGCCGGGTTCGGCGCGTCCCGGAGCGCGACGATCGGGTAGTCGGTGACGGCCCGGGCCGACTCGGGGAACTCGACGCCGGTCACCTTCGCCGCGGCGGCCCGGGTGTCCGTACGGTAGACCAGGGCGGCGTCGACCTCGCCGAGCGTCACCTTGGACAGCGCCCCCTTCACGTCCGGCTCGAGAGTGACCGGGGTGAGCGCCACCGACGCGGCGTCCAGCGCGGTGCGGGCGGCCGCGCCGCACGGCACCTGGTCGGCGCAGAGCGCCACCTTCACGTCCGGGCCGGCCAGGTCGGCGAGGCCGGTGATGCCCTTCGGGTTGCCGGCCGGCACGGCGATGACCAACTGGTTGCGGGCGAAGGTGAGCGGCGTGCCGTCGGCGTTGCCGGCCTCGGCGACGGTGGCCATGGTGCGGGGGGCGGCCGAGGCGAAGACGTCGGCCGGCGCGCCCTGGTTGATCTGGGTGGCGAGCCCGGAGCTGCCGGCGAAGTTGAAGACCACCGTGGTGCCCGGGTGGGCGGCCTCGAAGTCCCGGCCGATCCGGGTGAAGGACTCGGTCAGCGACGCGGCCGCGAAGACGCTCACCGTGCCGGTGACGCCGCCGGTCGCGTCGGCCGGCCCGGTGGCCGGGTCGCCGCCGCACCCGGCGACCAGGGCGGCCACCGCGGCGCCGGCCAGGGCGGCACGCACCCGCCTCACGCCGCACCCCGTCCCCGGCCCGCGCTGGCCGGCCCGCCGCGCTCCACCACCACGGTGGTCGACTTGATCACCGCTACCGCCACCGTGCCGACCCGCAGGTCCAGCTCGTCGACCGCCTCCCGGCTCATCAGCGACACCACCCGGAACGGCCCGGCCTGGATGTCGACCTGCGCCATCACGGTGTCCTTGACGACGTTGACCACGATGCCGCGCAGCCGGTTGCGGGCCGAGGAGGCGTCCGAGCGGTCGTCCGGGTCGGCCGCCTGCGACCGGGCGTACGCGGCCAGGTCGGCGCCGTCGACCACCCGGTGGCCGTGCTCGTCGCGGACGGCGGCGAGCCGGCCGCCGTCGATCCACCGCCGTACGGTGTCCGGGCTGACGCCGAGCAGTTCGGCCGCCTCCCCGATCCGGAACCTCGTCACCGGGCCACCATAGCGGACGCATCTGCGAACTGGTGCAGCCCAGATCAGCCGTAGATCGCGGGTCGAACAGCAGGAACGCCTCGCACCTGCGGCGGCATCGGGACGTCCCGCGTCGGGGCGGGACGTCCCGACCGGCCCGGTCAGCAGTTGCGTAGCTCGGGGGACTGGTTGAGCAACTGGCCCCGGGCCGAGACGAATGCCCGGTACGCCGCGGAGTCGACCGCGGCCGGGCGGAACGCGGCCACCCGGTGGCAGTTCTGGAAGGCGAGCCGGACGTTGAAGTGCCGCTCCAGGCCGGCCCGGATCGCGTCGCTGGCCAGGGCCCGCAGCAGCTGGCCACGCTCGGCCTCGGTGGGTGGTGGGACGGCGTCGTCGGCGTGGTCGGCGCCGGTGGCCTCCAGTTCGGCCACCACCCGGCGCACGGTGTCGAAGGCGTACGGCAGGGAGTCGCGGACGCAGGCGACGAACTCGGCATCGTCGACCGGACCGCGCTCGGCGGCGTCGAGCAGGGCGGGCGGGACAGTGAGCGACATGGCAGCTCCTTCGGCGGTTCCTCAAGGTTGATTGGCAATGAACACGGTTTCCATTACCGGTGTGTACTGAGGACACCACAGGATCGACGAGGGCGTCAACAGGTTCCGGCGGGTCGCGTCGACAGCGCGCGACGGGCGGGGGCGCGGCGGTGCCCGCCGGTGACGTGCGGCCGGGCGGTGGCGGGGTGCCGGGGACGAGGGCTGCCGGGCGGTCAGCCGCGCCGGGTCCGGCCCTTGAGGTGGCGGCCCAGTTCCCGGGCGATCTCGCGGTTGGCGTCCCGCTCGGCCAGCGCCTGCCGCTTGTCGTACGACCGGCGTCCCTTGGCCAGGGCGAGCTCGACCTTGGCCCACCCGTTGGCGAAGTACATCGACAGCGGCACCAGGGTCAGGCCGCCCTCGCGGACCTTCTCCCGGATCCGGTCGATCTCGACCCGGTGCAGTAGCAGCTTGCGGGTCCGCCGCGGCGCGTGGTTGGTCCAGCTGCCGAAGCCGTACTCGGCGATGTGCAGGCCGTACAGCATGAGCTCGCCGTCGCGCTCCTGGGCGAACGCGTCGACCAGCGACGCCCGGCCCTCGCGCAGCGACTTCACCTCGGTGCCGGCCAGCACGATCCCCGCCTCGTACGTCTTGAGCACCGTGTAGTCGTGCCGCGCCCGCTTGTTCGAGGCGATCAGCGTGCGTTCCTGCCGGGACCGGTCCACCGGGCGAAGGATAGCCGCCGGTCAGCCGGCGCGGGCCTGGGTGGCGAGGCCGTCGAGCAGCCGGTCGACCGCGGGCGACCGGTGCCGCCCGGCGACGGTGGCCGCGTACACCCGCCGGACCGGGGCGTCGACGGGGTGCAGCCGGAGCAGCGCCAGGTCGGCCGGGGCGGCCCGGACGGCCAGCGCGGGCACCAGCGCGACGCCCAGCCCGGCCGCCACGCAGCCCAGCTTGCCGGTCCAGTCGGCGGCGACGATGTCGATCCGGGGCCGGAAGCCGGGCGGCATGGCGGCCCGCATCAGCGGGTCGTCGGCGCCGGTCGAACCGGTGACGAACGAGTCGTCGGCCAGTTCGGCCAGGCGCACCGTGCGCCGCCGGGCCAGCCGGTGGTCCCGGGGCACGGCCACCAGCAGCCGCTCGTCGAGCAGGTGGCGCAGGTCGAACCGGCCGGCGTCCAGCGGCTGGTCCGGCGGCGCGGTCACTACCGCCAGGTCGGCGTCGCCGGCCAGCAGCCGCTCCAGCAGGGCCGGCGTCCGCCCTTCCACCAGGGAGAGCGCCACCTGCGGGTGGGCGGCCCGGAACGCGGCCAGCGCGCGTGGCACGAGGGCCGCCATCGCGGTGGGGAACGCCCCGACCCGGAGCCGGCCGGCACCCAGCCCGCGCAGCGCGTCCAGTTCGCGGTGCGCGGTGTCCAGCCGCTCCAGCACCGCCTCCGCGTGCGGCAGCAGGCAGCGCCCCGGTTCGGTCAGCGCCACCCCACGGGGCAGCCGGTCGAAGAGCACCACCCCGAGGTCGGCCTCCAGGGCGGCGATCTGCCGGGACACCGCCGACTGGGTGTACCGGAGTTCCCGCGCGGCGGCGGTGATCGAGCCGTGCCGGGCCACGGTGCGGAACACGTCGAGGGCGTGCGGCTGCATGACCGGCAGGGTACTCGGCGCTATGCGTGGATCGCATGGCAGCCATCCCCAACATTCGTTGGTCGCATCCCTTCGGCGCTCCTACCGTTGCCGGCATGACAGAGATCGCCGTACTCGGCACGGGCCGGATGGGCGCGTCGATCGCCCACCGGCTGCTCGACGCCGGTCACCGGGTGACGGTGTGGAACCGCACCGCCGCCCGCACCGTCCCGCTCCAGCGCGCCGGCGCCCGGGTGGCCGGCTCCCCGGCCGACGCCGTCCGTCGGGCCGCCGTCGTCGTCACCATGCTCACCGACGCGACCGCCGTCGACGCGGTGCTGTCCGGTCCGCACGGCGCGGCGGCGGCGCTGGCTCCGGGCACCTGCCTCGTCGAGATGTCGACCATCGGCCCGGCCGCGGTGCGGGACCTGGCGCGCCGGCTGCCCCCGACGGTCGACCTGGTCGACGCCCCGGTCGGCGGCAGCGTCGCCGCCGCCCGGGCCGGCCAGCTGCGGGTGTTCGCCGGCGGCGCCGCCCCGGCGGTGCAGCGGGTCACCCCCGTGCTCGCCGCGCTCGGCTGCGTCCGGCACTGCGGCGACCTCGGCAGCGGCGCGGCGCTGAAGCTGGTGCTGAACACCGCGCTGCTGGTCGCGGTCACCGGGCTGGCCGACACGCTCGCGGTGGCCGGCGCGGTCGGCGTCGACCCGCGGGCCGCCCTGGACGCGCTGGCCGGCGGCCCGCTCGCCGGGGCGCTCGCCCGGGCCACCGCGCCGGACGCCGACTTCCCGGTCGCGCTCGCCGGCAAGGACCTCGACCTGGTGCGGGCCGCCCT
>NZ_QGSW01000421.1:0-5833 GCF_003176715.1 Micromonospora sp. S4605 | reverse complement strand
CCCCCCGTGCCGGCCGGCGACCCGCCGGCGGACATGTCCCCGCGCCCCACGTGGGCGGAGCGCGGGGACCCCCCGTCCCGGCTACTGCAGGAACGCCCCGAGGGGCGAGAGCAGCAACCGACCGAGCAGCGCGGCGTTGTCGTCCAACCGCGCGCGCTCGCACTCGTGGGCGGCCGGATCGTGCCGGTAGCGCCAGATCTTCTGCGCGTTGCGCCAGGCGACGTCGCGGGTGTACTCGATCAGTTCACCCTGGTACCAGTCGTCGATGTCGCCGTTGAGCATGTCGATGAGCAGTTGCCAACGGTCCAGGTAGCCGCGCCGCAGCCCCGGGATCTTGTCGGCGAAGATGTCGTTGATCTCAAGGTAGTCGCGGTGCTGGTCGGTGCCGTCGACCGGCTCCGACTCCAGGCTGTCGAACGTGGTGACCAGGGCGAACGGCAGGTCGAAGTTGATGTGCGCGTTCACCCCCGCGGCGGCCGACGGCAGCGGCCGGGCGTCCGGGCCGCGCATCCGCTCGAACAGGCACGACCAGGCCTTGGGGCAGCCCGGGCTGGAGTCCGTCCAGAGCCGCAGCGCGTCGAAGTAGCGGGCCGCGAACTCGACGTCGAGCCGGGACAGGAACACCGGGTCGGCGAACCGGTCGTCGTAGAGACCGTCCAGCACGCTGGTGGTGATGGTCAGGTAGAGCTTGTTGAAGTCGGCGAGCGGGCAGCTCTCCTCCAGCGGCGGCAACCGCACCAGCAGGTCCTGGAGCTTGGTGAGGTGGTCGACCACCGCCGGCACGTCGGCGGGGTGGTCGGCGAGCAGGTCGACGATGTCCCGGTGCACGGGCCCCCAGACCGGTTCCGTCATCTTCTCCTCCACACTGCCGCGCGACACCCCGTCGGTGACACGGCACAGCCTTCCAGCCGGCGGCTGTCCGCCGGATCAGTAGAACGACGTATCCGTACCGCGCGGGTCAGGCCGACCGGCTACGCAGGTAGATGGCGCTGGCCTGGACCCGGGTGCGGACCTGGAGCTTGTCGAAGATGTGCGACACGTGCACCCCGATGGTCCGTTCGCTGATAAACAGCCGCTGCCCGATCTCCTTGTTGGTCAGGCCCTCGGCCACGGCGGCGAGCACCTCGCGCTCCCGGGCGGTCAGCACGGCCAACTCGTCGCCGTCCGGACCGGCGCCCGCGCCGGCGTTCCCGACCGGGCCGCGCTCCTCCAGCCGCACCCGGGCCCGGCCGGCGAGGGTACGGATCTCCGAGGTCAGCGGAACCGCGCCGAGGCCCTGGGCCACCTGGTACGCCTGCCGCAGCAGCTTCCCCGCGGTGGCGCTGCGGCTGCGCCGGGCCAGCAGGGCCTCGGCCTGCCGCAGCCGCGAGTAGGCGGCCGGATAGGGGTGGTTGCGCCGGTCCCACTCGGCCGCCGCGTGCGCCCACAGCTCCGGGTCGCTGCCGTCGAGCCGGCTCACCTCGGCGGCGCAGAGCGCCAGGAACCCGTCGACCACGTCGCGGACCGGGCGGGCGGCGTGCTCGCTCTTGCGGGCCACCCGCTCGGCGACCTCCCGCAGCCGGCGCACCGCTGTCTGGTCGACCGCCACGACGCGGCTGGCGTGCGCCTCGGCCTCGGCCCGCAGGCCGTGCCAGACCAGCGTGGCGAGGATGCCCACGTCGTCGGAGCGGCTCTCGGTCAGGCCACGCTGCACCGCCTGCCGGGCCAGGTCGTGCCGGCCCTGCCACATCGCCAGGCCGGCCCGCAGGGTGAGCAGCGGGATCACGTGCCGGGCACCGCCGCCGGCGAGCATCGTGGCCACCGAGTCGAGGTCCCGGTCGGCGGCCTCGATGTCGCCGTAGCCGACCGAGAGGCGGCACCGGGCCAGCAGCAGCTCCACGGCGTCGGCGCCGGACGGGCGGTGCCGCAGCGCCGCCGCGACCACCTTCTCCGCCTCGGCCCACTGGCCGACCCGGAAGAGCCCGTTGGTGGCGATGGCCAGCAGCCGCGTCTCGTAGGTGCGGCCGAGGCCCAGCTCGGCGACCCGCTCGGCGCCCCGGCGGGCCACCACCACGCCCTCCTCCAGGACGTTCAGCGGCCCGGTGAGCAGCTCGGCCAGGTGCAGGTACGCGCAGGCCACGTCCTCCGGCCGGCCGGCCCGCTCGGCGGTCTCCAGCGCCTCGCGCATCACCGCCAGCCCGGCGTCCGGATCCTCCAGGTACGCCTCGGAGAAGCCGAGCGCCGCGCTGGCCAGCACCACCTCGGAGGTGGAGCCCTCCACCCGTGCGGCCAGCCGCAACGCCTCCCGGGCGCGGCGGCCGGCGTCGGCGTACCGGCCCAGGTGCAGCAGCAGCTCGGCCAGGTGGGCGGCGGCGGTGGCCCGCTCCCGGGGCGTGCAGTCGGCGGCCTCCAGCACCTTCTGGTACTCGGCCTCGGCGGGGGCGGACCGGCCGGCGGCGGCCAGGTAGCGGGCCCGCCGGATGTGCAGCGCGCAGGCGGATCCGCCGGCGTCCGCGGCGACCAGCTCCTCCAGCAGCGCCAGCGCCCGGGCGTGCTCGCCACAGTGGTGGGCCGCCTCGGCGGCGTGTTCGAGCAGGGTGGCCCGGTCCACCGCCACCGGCCCGCCGGCCGGGGTGTCGGCCAGCTGCAACGCCACCGACCAGTGCCGGTGCGCCTCGGCGTAGCCGTGCAGCCGCTCGGCCTCCCGGGCGGCGGCCATCGCCGCCGGCAGCGCCCGCGCCGGCTCGCCGGCCAGCCGCCAGTGGTGCGCCAGCCGGGCCTGGTGCAGCTCGGCCGGCGCCGCGGTGAGCGCCTCGGCGTAGCGGCGGTGCAACGCGGCCCGTTCGGCCGGTAGCAGCTCGTCCTCCAGCACCTCGGCGACCAGCCGGTGCCGCAGCCGGTAGCCGTCGTCCGCGCCGACCAGCAGCCGGTGCGCGACCGCCGCGCGGACCGCCTCGATCAGCTCGTCCTCGGGCAGCCGGACCACCCGGGCCAGCAGCCAGTGCTCGACCGGCTCCACCCCGGCGGCGACCGCGTGCACCACGGCGTGCGCGGGCTGCGGCAGCGCGTCCACCCGGGCGAGGAAGATCTCGCGCAGCGTGTCGGAGAGCCCGTCCCGCCCGTCGCGCAGGTCGCGGGCCAGTTCCTCGACCACGAACGGGTTGCCGCCGCTGCGTCGCCAGACCTGCTCGGCCGCCTCCGGGCCCAGCGGGCCGCCGACCACGGCGGCGGCGAGCCGCTCGGTGTCGGGCCGGTCCAGCGGGGCCAGGTCGAGCACCCGCACCGACCGCAGCCGGCGCAGCTCGGTGAGCACCCGGCGCAGCGGGTGGGCGCCCTGCAACGACTCGGCCCGCACCGCGGCCAGCACCGACAGTTGCAGGTCGCCGAGGCCGGCCAGCAGGTAGAGCAGCAGCTGGCGGGTGCTCCGGTCGACCCACTGCAGGTCGTCCAGGACGAGCACCAGCGGCCGCCCCTCGGCGATCAGGTGCAGCCCCCGGGAGACCCGCTCCAGCAGCGCGCCGGCGCCGTCCGGGCCGGCGGTCTCGTCGGCGAAGGTCTGCAGCAGCCCGCGTACCGCCGACGAGGTGCGGGCGTGCGAGGCGGTCAGCTCCGCGTCGAAGCGCCGCAACGCCTGCAGCAGCGGGTGCAGTGGCGAGGCGTCGCCGATGTCCAGACAGGACCCGGTGAGCACCAGGGCGCCGGCCTCGCGCAGCCGGGCGCCCACCTCGCGCAGCAGCCGGGTCTTGCCCACGCCGCTCTCACCGGTGAGGAAGACCGCCGCGGTGTGCCCCGGCGCCACGTCGTCGAGCAGCGCCGACCGCACCGCCGTCAACAGGTCGGCCCGGCCGACGAGCGGTGCGGTGTCCACATCGCTGGCCATGGCACGCAGCCTAGTCACAGGTCCCCGCACCGTTCTACGGCCCGGACGGCGGTGTGGTACTCCTCGCGTCGACATTGCGACCAAAGGTTGCGCGCGGCCGACATACGTCGTTCTGCCGATCCCCCGTCGGCCCGGTGGTGACAGTCTCCGAACGTCATCAGCCAGAAGCGGGGAGAGAGGCGGTGTCCATGCCCACCACCACCATCGCCGACGCGACGCCGGCCACGTCCGGACGTTGGCCGGTGCCCGAGGAACGCCGGATGGTCACCGTACTGTTCGTCGACATCGTCGGATCCACCGCGCTGGTGACCCGGTTGGACCCGGAGGACGTCCGCACCCTGCAACGGGCCTACTTCGACACGGTCGGCGAGGTGCTGCGGCGGTGGCACGGCGTGGTCGAGAAGTACATCGGGGACGCCGTCATGGCGCTCTTCGGCGCCCGCGACTCGGACGGCTTCGACGCGTACCGGGCGGTGCGGGCCGGGCTGGAGATCCAGCGGGCCCTGGACCGGCGGGCCGTGGCCGGGGGGCCGCGGCTGCGGGTGCGGATCGGGGTGGCGACCGGCGAGGCGGTGGTGGACCTGGCCGGCGCCCGCGACGGCGGGCACGGCGCGGCCAGCGGCGCGGTGATCACCACCGCGGCCCGGCTCCAGGAGTACGCCGCGCCCGGCGGCGTGGCGCTCTGCGCGGCCACCCACCGGGCCACCGCCGGCCTGGTCGAGCAGCGCCGGGTCCCGCCGGTGGCGCTGGCCGGCAAGGCGTCGCCGGTCGACGTCTGGCACGCCACCGCGCTGGTGCGGCCGGCCCCGGTGCGACACGACGGCCCGTTCCTCGGCCGCCGCCGGGAGATGGCCGCCGCCCGGGACCAGATCGTCCGGGCGGTACGGGACCGCCGCCCGCGCTGGGTGTCGCTGGTCGGTCCGGCCGGCAGCGGACGCAGCCGGCTGCTGCACGAGCTGAGCCGGTCGGTCGCGACGGTGGACGCGGTGGCGGTCCGCTGGTGCGTCGCGCGTTGCCTGCCGTACCCGGACCACCCGCTGGCGCCGGTCGCGGAACTGGTCCGGGGCTTCGCCGGCCTCCGCGCCACCGACCCGCCCGCCTGGGTACGCCGGCGGCTCGGCACCGCCCTCGCCGGACTGGTGCCGCCCGAGCGGCTGCCGGCGGCCGGGTCCACGCTGGCACGGCTGGTGGCCCGGCCGGACGGGGCCGACCCGGCCGACGCCGGTCTGGCCGGCGCCGCGGCGCTCTGGCGGGAGATGCTGCTGGCGCTGGCCGCCCGGCAGCCGGTGGTGGTGGCGGTGGACGACGTGGACCGGGCCGCACCCGAGGTGACCGGCTTCCTGCGCGCGCTGCTCGCCGAGGCCACCGACCGCCGCCTGCCGCTGGCGGTGGTGACCGCGCACCGTCCCCAGTGGGCGGAGCCGTCGCCGGTGCCCCGGACGCCGGTCGACCTGCGGCCGCTCGGCCCGGTGGACAGCGGCCGGCTGCTGCGCCACCTGCTCCGCCGGGCCGGCCGGCCGGTCGCGCTGGCGGACCGCCTGCTGCCCCTGGTCGGCGGCAGCCCGGGCCACGCGGCGGCGTACGTCCGGTCGCTGGTCGAGGGGGCGGACAACGCGGCCGACCTGCCGGTGCCCGAACCGGTCCGCCGGGCCGTCGACGCGCGGCTGGACCGGCTCGACGGCGACCAGCGGGCGACGCTGATGGCCGTGGCCAGCCGGGTGGCGGCCTGCCCCGCGCCGACCGTGGACCGGCTGCTCGACTGGGCGCCCGGGCGGGCCCGGCCGGTGCTGCGGTCGCTGGTCGCCCTCGGACTGCTGGCCGCCCGCCCGACCGGCGGGTACGCGGTCGCCGAGGCGGTGGTGCGCCAGGTCGCCTACGCCCGGCTGCCCCGGGCGGTACGGGCCGAGTTCGCCCGGCGCGCCGCGGCGGCGCCGCCCGCCGGGCCGGCGCCCGTCCCCGCCGCCCGCCCGGCAC
>NZ_QGSW01000419.1:0-5960 GCF_003176715.1 Micromonospora sp. S4605 | reverse complement strand
ACCACGGACCGCAGCGGCACCCGGGCGGCCGTCGCCGGGTTCACCGGTGACAGCCGGGTGTCCGAGGCGAACGGCTCGGCCTACCTGGTGATCCCGAACCCGGACGGCCGCCAGGCCGACGAGCACCCGTTCCTCGGTGACCTGGTCCGGGCGCTGCGCGACGCCCGGGTGCCGCTGCGGTCCGTGGTGGCCTGAGGTGCCCTGTGGTCCGGCCGGCCCTCGACGGCCGGCCGGACCGCTGGCACCCGTTGGCACGCTCGGGTCCGGGACGGCGTCAGGCGGGCCGGGCGGTCAGCAGGTAGTCGTCCGCCTCCGGGCTCCATTGCAGGTCGACGACGCCGCTGGTGGCCGCCGCCTTGCAGAACTGCAGGAAGCTGCGGTAGCCGAGCTTCTTCTCGCTGAAGTCGGGCCGGGCCCGGCGGAGCTGGTTCTTCAGGCCGGACAGCGCCACCGCGCCGTCGCCGGCGGCGAGGTCGAGCACGACGGAGTGGAGCAGCCCGAACGCCACCTCGCGGTCGCCGTGCTCGGGCAGCGAGACCTCGGGATCGCCCTTCGCCGGGCCCTCCGCCAGCTCGACCACGTTGTGCTCGGCCAGGTGGCGCAGGAGTTCGCCGAAGGTGCGGTAGCCGTAGTCGGACTCGCTGAAGGTCGGATCCTTGCGCAGCAGGGTTCGCTTCAACCGGGACGCGGTCACCTCGCCGCCGGAGCTGCCCTGCAGGCCGGCCACCGTCTGGGCCACCAGGACGGAGAGCGTGTCGACGTCGCGGGCCGGCTCCTCGGCCACCGCCTGCGGCTCGGGCTCCGGCTCCACCGGCTCCACCGGCTCGGCCTGCTCGATCTGCTCCACCTGCTGCGGTTCTCGGCTGGGCCGGGCCGGACGCCCGCGCCGGCCCCGGGTGGACGGGATGTCGACGCCCTCCAGCCGGTCGTAGTAGAGGAACTCGTCACAGGCGGGCGGCAGCAGCGCCGAGGTGGACTTCTCGACCCCGACGCCGATCACCTGCTTGTTGAGTTCGCGGAGCTTGTGCACCAGCGGGGTGAAGTCGCTGTCGCCGGTGCAGATCACGAACGTCGAGATGTAGTCGCGCTCGAAGGCCAGCTCCACGGCGTCGACGGCCATCTTGATGTCGGCGGCGTTCTTCCGGGTGGCGCCCATCCGCTGCGGGATCTCGATGAGTTCGACGTGCGACCGGGTGAGCATCCGGCGGTCCTCGTCGAAGTACGACCAGTCCGCGTACGCCCGGCGCACCACCACCCGCCCCCGCTCGGCGAGCGCGTCGGCGATCGGGCGGAAGTCGAACGCCGTGCCGTGGTGGTCACGCGCGCCCAGGGCGAGGTTCTCGTAGTCGAGGAACAGGGCGATCCGGTCTTCTTGATCCACGCCGGCCAGCCTACGCCCGGTGCCCGCTCCGGGCCGGCAACCGCCCGGGCCCGCCCGCGCGCCGTCACGATCCGCCGCCGCAACCAACTGGCAACAGTCTTGACAAAAACGACGGGAATCGACAAACATCACTAGAGAGCGCTCTCTCCACCGTTCCGGCAGGGCTCAGCGGCGTGTGCCACCACCGGATCGCAGCGGAACCGCCCCAGGGGCGGACCGCCCGCCCCGCCGACCACCCGTGCCCGGCCGAGAGCACGGCCACCGCCCCGATCCCCGATCCGTCCACAGGAGAGACCGATGTCCACCGCACTCCGCCGACCACGCGCGCTCGTCCTCGCCGTGGTCGCGATCGTCGCCCTCACCGCAGCCCTCGTCCTGCCCGGCCGCTCCGACACCGCCGAGGCCGCCATCGGCGCGATCACCTGGCAGGACGAGTTCAACGCGCCCGCCGGCACCCCCGTCGACCAGGGCAGGTGGCGCTTCGACATCGGCGGCCACGGCTGGGGCAACAACGAGCGGCAGTACTACACCAACAGCACCAGCAACGCCGTGCACGACGGCCAGGGCAACCTGGTCATCACCGCCCGGCGGGAGAACCCGGCCAACTACCAGTGCCACTACGGCCGGTGCGAGTACACCTCCGCCCGGCTGCTGACCGCTGCCACCTTCACCCAGGCGTACGGGCGGTTCGAGGCGCGCATCAAGATCCCGCGCGGGCAGGGCATCTGGCCCGCGTTCTGGATGCTCGGCAACGACATGGGCACCGTCGGCTGGCCGGCCGCCGGCGAGATCGACATCATGGAGAACATCGGCCGGGAACCGAACACCGTCTACGGCACCATTCACGGCCCGGGCTACTCCGGCGGCGGCGGCATCACCGGCAGCCGCACCATCGGCCAGCCGCTGGCGGACGCCTTCCACACCTACCGGGTGGACTGGGAGCCGAACTCGATCATCTGGTACCTGGACGGCGTCGAGTACCACCGCGTCGACCCGAGCCGGCTCGGCGGCAACCGCTGGGTGTTCGACCACCCCTTCTTCATGATCCTCAACGTGGCGGTCGGCGGTAACTGGCCCGGCTACCCGGACGGCTCCACCCAGTTCCCGCAGCAGATGCTGGTGGACTACGTCCGGGTCTCCGGCTACACCTCGGGCGGCACCCCGCCGCCGTCCGGCACCACCCGGCTCCGGGGCGCGCACAGCGGCCGGTGCATCGACATCCCCGGCGCCAACCCGGTCGACGGAGCGAAGTTGCAGATCTGGGACTGCAACACCACCGCCGCGCAGGCATGGACCTTCGCCGCCGACGGCACCGTCCGGGCGATGGGCAAGTGCATGGACCCGGCCTGGGCCGGCACCGCCAACGGCACCGAGGTCAACCTGGTCACCTGCAACGGCAACCCGGCGCAACGGTTCACCCTCAACGCCGCCGGCGACCTGGTCAACCTGAGCAGCAACCGGTGCGTCGACGTACGGGACTGGGTCGCCACCAACGGCGGCAAGCTGCACCTGTGGGACTGCACCGGCGGCGCCAACCAGAAGTGGTCGCGCTACTGAGCCGCACGCCGGGAAGGGCCGGCACGCCGCGAGCGGCGGACCGGCCCGCGAGGTCGCAGGGCCGTACGCCGACCGGCGTGCGGCCCTCCCCCGCGCCACCGCCACCCGCAATGCCGCCATGGAAGTGAAGCGCCGCCCGCGCGGGGCGTAAGTTCGGTGCCATCGGCGCCGGGCGGTCCGGCGGTACGAGACGGGGGTGGCATGGCGGGCACGACGCGGACGCCGCTGCGGGTGGGACTGCTGGGCTACGGGATCGCCGGTCGGGTGTTCCACGCCCCGCTGATCGCCGCGACGCCCGGGCTGCGGCTGGCGGCGGTGCTGACCCGCGACCCGCAACGACGCGAACAGGTGCGCCACGAGCACCCGGACGCCCGGACCGTCGACGACGCCGACCAGCTGTGGCGCGCGCCGGACGAGCTGGACCTGGTCGTGGTGGCGACGCCGAACCGGCTGCACGTGCCGCTGGCCCGGGCGGCGGTGGCCGCCGGGCTGCCGGTAGTGGTGGACAAGCCGCTCGCCGCCACCGCGGCGCAGGCCCGGGACCTGGTCGACGAGGCGGCCCGCCGCGGCGTGCCACTGACGGTGTTCCAGAACCGGCGCTGGGACGGCGACTTCCTGACCGCCCGCCGCCTGGTCGAGGAGGGCGCGCTGGGGCGGGTGGTCCGCTTCGAGTCCCGCTTCGAACGCTGGCGGCCAGCGATCAAGCCGGGCTGGCGGGAGAGCGGGACGCCCGACGAGGCCGGCGGCACGCTCTACGACCTGGGCGCGCACCTCGTCGACCAGGCGGTGCAGCTGTTCGGGCCGGTCCGCGCCGTCTACGCCGAGGTGGACCGCCGGCGGCCGGGCGCCCAGGTCGACGACGACGCCTTCGTGGCGTTGACCCACGCCAACGGCGTCCGCTCCCACCTCTGGATGACCACGCTGGCCGCGCAGCTCGGACCGCGCCTGCGCATCCTCGGCGACCGCGCCGCGTACACCAGCCACGGGCTCGACGTGCAGGAGGCCGCGCTGCGCGCCGGGGAGCGGCCCGGCACGCCGGGCTGGGGCGAGGTCACCCCCGAGCGGTACGGCCAGCTCGGCGTCGACGGCGACCTGCGCCCGGTGCCCACCGAGCCCGGCCGGTACCAGAGCTTCTACCAGCAGGTGGCGGCGGCGCTGCGGGACGGCGCGCCGTTGCCGGTCGATCCGTACGATGCGGTCGACACCGTCGCGCTGATCGAGCTGGCCCACCGCTCCGCCGCCGATGGCCGGGTGCTGACCGTGACGCCGACGGGCCCATCCGTCCACGCCTGAGCAAGGAGGGTTGCATGCCGGACAGCGAACGCGAGGCCGAGCTGCTCGACGCGGAGCGCCGCCTCCAGGCCGCCCAGCGCGCCGGGGACGTGGCCGCGCTCGACGAGCTGCTCGACGAGCACCTGATCGCCATCGGACCGGACGGCCAGCGGTACGGCAAGCGGGACGACCTGTCCGCCCACCGCAGCCGGACGTCGATCGTCGACGAGTTGGTCGAGGAGCAGCTGGACCTCATCGTCCAGGGCACCACCGGGGTGACCATCTTCGTCGGGCGGGTGACCGGGCTGTTCGGCGGCGAGCCGTTCGCGGCCCGGCTGCGCTACACCCGCACCTGGGTGTACGACGACGACCGCGGCTGGCGCATCCTCGCCGCACACATCAGCCCCGCCTGAGCGCTGTCGCCCTGGGGTCGACGCGGCGGCGGGGTCAGAGGCCGGCGCAGGGGTTGCCGTTCACCGTGCACTCCTCGGGGGCCTTGCGGATACCGGCGTCACGGACGTCGAACTCGACCGTCTGCGACCCGCCGGCCGGCACGGGCTGCCCGGTGAAGGTGACGACCTGCCCGTCCTGGCGCCACTCCACCTTCTTGGCACCGGTGACCGTGCTGCCCTCGGGCAGCGTGAGCACCAGCGTCCAGCCGGTCGCCGCCGCGTCGCCCGGGTTGTCGAGCACCACCTCTGCGGTGTACCCGAGCAGCCGGGTCGACACCGACTCGTAGCGGGCGGCCAACGGGGGCGCCGACGGTGGGGCGGAGGCGGACGTGCGGGTGGGCTTGGCCGTCGGGGTCCGGCTGGACCGGTCGGCGCCGGGCGTGGTGCTCCGGCTCGGGCGCGCGGAGGGCGTCGACCGGGACGCTTCGCCGGTGGCGGTAGCGGCGGTCGGCAGCGCGAGCGGGTCGGAGCTGGCGGATCCGCCCGACTCGCCGGGCAGCACGGCCCAGGCCACCACCCCGGCGGCGACCAGCACGGCGCCGACCAGCGCCCCGACCAGCACCGGACGGAAGCGGCGGTCGGCCGGCGCCGGCTCCTCCCCGAGCACCTCGGTCACCGGCATCTCGGCCGTCATCGCGACGTCGCCGCGGCGCAGGTCGATCCGCTGGAAGGCGAGCCAGTCCAGGATGGCCGGCAGCTGCACGGTGAGGGCCTGCTGGTAGTACTCCTCCCGGCGGGCGCGCTGGTCGTCCGGCCAGTTGCCGTGCTCCAGACTCTCGGTGACCGACAGCCGGCAACCCTCGGCGGTGGGAGCGATGGCGCAGGTCAGCCGGGTACGCCGGTTCGCCTCCTGGCAGCGCAGCGTGAGCAGTTCCGGTGCCCGCCGGTCGACTACCTCGGCGTCCACGGCGGCGTCGAAACCGGGCAGCCCGGCGGTGTGCAGCAGCAGCCGGTCCGCCCCGGCCACCGGCTCGGCCTCGGTGAACCACCGGGCGAGGGCCGTACGATCCGTCAGCGCCTGCCACACCCGGTCGGCCGGGTGGAACAAGTTGACCTGCGCACCGATCTCAGTCACGGCGAGACTCTACGACCCACGCCGCCGCCCGGCCCTACCGGACGGGTTCGACGGTCGCAGGCCAGGCCGATTACCACCAGGCAGTGGTCGGACGGGTACCGACAGTCGACGGGACGGTC
Organism: Micromonospora sp. S4605; assembly: GCF_003176715.1. Taxonomy (NCBI): domain Bacteria; kingdom Bacillati; phylum Actinomycetota; class Actinomycetes; order Micromonosporales; family Micromonosporaceae; genus Micromonospora; species Micromonospora sp. S4605. The sequence continues at coordinate 104 of NZ_QGSW01000419.1, read as the reverse complement.
GCCGGGCGAGGCCGGCCGGCGGGGTGCGGGCGGCGCGTGATCGCTGGGCGACCGGCTTGGTTTGGGACCGTCGGGACGGGCGGCGGGGCGGCTCGGGTCGGGCG
>NZ_QGSW01000342.1:0-6003 GCF_003176715.1 Micromonospora sp. S4605 | reverse complement strand
CGCCGGACGCGCGAACATCGCTCACGCTCGCCGCGACCTACACGACCGCCGCGACGTCTTCGCCACCTACGGCATCTAACAAACCATGATCAAACCGGACACACCCGAACAACGCCGGGGCCGTGGGTGTCCAGTACCGACGGTTATTGAGCAACTCGGCGCTCACCTGACGTGCGCCAGACCGGGCGCCGATGGAGGTGAGGGCCGCTGCCACCATGTCGACGGCTGAGCTGGTGCGGTCGCTGTCGGCGCAGGCAGGCAACAGTAAGAGCAGTCGCTCCGCCGGCGTGTGATCCTCGTCCGACTGCTGCGCAGCGGCGACAAGTTCCGGCCACGCGAGCGCGGGCCCGCGAAAGTGTCCTTCCAAGGCTGCGAGTGGCAACGACTCGCTGCCGGAGCCAGGCGCAAGGACGTAGTCGACGCCGCCTTCACCCTCGAAGTTACGCATGACGACGTGAAGGTGATCGTGACCTGCGAGCGGTAGTGAGAACACCGGCCATCGGCGCGGGTCGAGGAAGGTGTCGATGAGTTCGCTCAGGTCGGCTGGATCGGAACCGAAGGCGTTCGGTGCTGACTCGGATCCGCCCACGGTGTAAAGAAACGCTGGCCAGAACAGCGGGCTCGACATCATCTCGGAACCGTCGACCAGCGGTGACTGCAGAAAGGGGGGCTCGTACCCATCCAAATAGCCGGGAATGATCACATCATCATCCTTGCAGCAGAGACCACCGGTCTCCAAGGAGAGCCGCCCTCATCTGCCGCCGTCCGTGCACGTCAGCCGCCCGTCGTCGCCCCTCACTGCGGGTGGTCGGCGCTTCGCGACGCTCGGGCATCCTGAATTGCAGAGAGGGGTGAACCTTGCGGCTTCGTGGAGGATGACATGGGTCACCCATGGCCGAGTTCCTGCCATCCGGGCCATCGCCAACTGTCGACCTCAGGCCAGGTAGCCACGAGCCCGGCAGAGAGTGCACCGCCGAATGCCACGGCTCCCTCGTGGGATGCGTAGGCAATCCAATCGTGTCGCTCGTCGATCCAGAATCCCTCCGGCCCGGTGTACCTCGGGGCCATGATCTCGACATCCAACAGGTAGTCGGCCCCATACTCGCGCAACTCGACTACACGCGGCCGGCCCAGCTCTCGCAGCACTCGGCGAACCTGATCAACGCCGTCGCCCTCCCACATCGACTCTCCAGTCAGCACCAGCACGTCGTTCGGAACCGAACTACTCAGCAACGGGTGCCACCAACCGTTCTGCACCCCCCATCGCTGTTGCAGCGACGTCCGCCAGGCTGATGACTCCTCGGGCGTTAGCACGCGCCGATACGGGACGGGATCGGTGCGGAAATCCGGCAGCGTAGTCCAATGCCGTACCTTTGCAGCGAACAGCCGGCGCTCATCGGCGATGGCCTGTGCCTCGACGTCGTCGTGCGGGGGTTCGGTGAACGGGCAGTGCGCACGCTCGGCAGCCGTAAGCATCATGCTGGCCACTACGTCGACGCTGGGTAGCCGGTCGGGATCGAGTCGCTCAACTTCCATGAGGATGGCGTCCACAACGTTGTAGCGGGGGAAGATCCCCTTCGCTTCGGTGGTGTAGTGGTACCCATCGGCTTGGCGGCCATCGTTGGGCAGCCCGCCGTGCTCCCTCTGCAGTTCCTCATATCGCCTCGTCAAATACCGGCGTGATGCCCAGTGCAACGTTGTTGAATCCACGCAAACATCCTCTCCGGTCAGTCCACGGCGCTTCACATGTGCACGGATCTGCCGCGATCCGCGCGTTACGTAGCGTCACGCCGAGCTGGCCGGGTGTCGTCATCCACCCGGCCCGCGCGTCTTGAAGCGGGACACCATCAACCATCGCGCCAAGAGGCGACATCGACCGGACCAACCGCGGCGCCACATTCGACACCGGGATCCTCCGGCCCGACCGAGTGGACGGCAGGAGCCGAACCCGAACTATGCGCCAATGGCGCACAACGTCCCGCTCACTCACCCGCAGCGCGGGTTGTCTCGCTGTACGTGCCCAGCTGCCAGCTACCCCGTCACGCCTGCTGAGCTGTGGCTGTGAGGTCGTGTAAGGCGGTGTGAGGTGCTGTCAGCCGCCGTCTCCTCCCACCATGGCGTTGACAGTCATAGCGTCACGGCATTGCCCCGCCCTATGCGTCAGCAGCACCGCCATCCGGGGCCGTGAGATGAAGGGAGGCCAGGTGACATCCCGACCAGCACGTATCGCGGCGGTGACCACCGCCGTCCTGTCCACCGCCGCCGTACCGGTTGCCTTCGCCGCGACCGGCGCATGGGCACCGCAGGTGCCCTCACCGGCCGCCGCCAGGGGGTGGATCGCTGAGCCGATGAGCACCGGTTTTGTCATCGTTCTCGCGCAAGCGGGAGGGGCGATGCTGTGGCTGCTGCTGTTCACCGCCGTGCTCACCCACGTCTACACCGCAGTGGCCCGCCGGCTGCGCTGGACGGCCACCCTGCGCCTTCCCGGCCCGTTCCAGGGCCTCGCCGCCGCGCTGCTCGGCGCGACGGCCGCCACCACCGCCACGGCCGCCACCGCGCACGCCAGCCCAGCCACCACCAGCGGCCTGCCCGCCGCCGAACCGGCCACCGCCACGCCCACCGGGCACCAGGCCGGGCAGGATCCGCGACCAAGCGGGCAAATATCCACCTACACCGTGCGGCGAGGTGACAGCCTCTGCCGGATCGCCGAACGCACCCTCGGCGACGCCGACCGCTGGCCGGAGATCTTCGCCCTCAACAGGGGCACCCGTTTCCCCCACGTCGGTGGCACCCTGCGCGACCCGAACCTGATCTACCCCGGCTGGACCCTGCACCTGCCCGCCGACGCCGCCCCACCACCGCGGCCGCCGCACCCGCCCGCAGACACGGCACCACCGCCGACCAGCAGACCCGACGAACGTGCGGCGCCGGACGCCTCCGAGACGTCACCCCCATCTCCGGCGCCGGTGAACCCCCGGCAGTCAACCGCCCCTGAGCCCGCCGCCACCGCGGCCCCCGACAGCGGCGCTGTCTCGACCGGCACCGCACCAGGTGAGTCGGTCAGCCCTGGGGCAGACGACACCAGCCGGGCGGCCGGGCATGCCTGGCGCGGGGTGTTGCTGCCCAGCGGCAGCTGGGTCGAGCTCGGCCTGGCCTGCGCGCTCGCCGTCGCCGTCGCGCTGGTCTGGGCCCACCGTCAACGCCGTTACGTCCCCCGCACCTCCTCGGCCCGGCCCCGCCGTGACGACCCGGCCCTGACCCCCATGCCTCGAGTGGTTGCTCAGATCCGCCGCGGACTACGCCGTGTCACAGCCGCCCCCGGTGCGGACCGGCGCAGCGTCCGCACTGCTGGTGAAAGCCATGATCAGGAACCGGACCATCACAATCAGGCGTCGGCCGGCGTCGGCGACACGGAAGTCGGCGGCCCGTTTACGGTGGTGCCGGCGCTGAACAACCCGTCGGTGTCGCGATGGCCCTCGGCAGGGTTGGGCCTGACCGGTCCTGGCGCGGAAGCCGCCGCCCGCGGATTCCTGATCGCCGTCCTCGCCGCAGGCGGCGCGGATCACCCGGATGCGCGCGCCGAGGTCGTCATACCGGCGGCGACCGCGGCGGCACTGTTGGACGTCACCGCGGTCGACCTGCCGCGCACTCCACGGTTGACCGTCACCGCCAGCCTGGACGAGGCGCTCACGATCTGCGAAGCGCAGGTGATGCACCGCGCCCGGCTGCTGCACCAGCACGACGCCGACACCGTCACGCAGCTGCGCGCCGTCGACCCCTACGAGGAGCCCCTCCCACCGGTCATGCTGCTGGCCGACGCCACCGGCCGCGGGGAACGCGCCCGCCTCGCCGCACTGCTTACCCAGGGCCACCGCCTGGACATCCACGGCGTGCTGCTCGGCGCGTGGCCCGACGGCGGCACCGTCGATGTCGCCGCCGACGGCAGCACCACCCCCGCCGACAGCGACACCCGGCACCGCTCCGACCAGGGCGACATCGGTCGCCTCACCGTGCTCAACCCCGCCGAGGCCATCGACATCCTCGCGACCCTGGCCGAATCCCACACCGGCCAGCCGCCCGCGCCCGCTGACACCGCACCTAGCCCCCGGCCCACGCCAGCCCACACGACGACCACGGCAACCACAGGCACGGAACAACAGCCGGCAACGCCGCCGGCGGCCGGTGAGACCAGCGGGCACGACGCCGACGCACGCGACCCGGACAAGGCGACCGACGCACCCGGGCGGGAAGCGGGCACGACCAGCGCTGACACTCCCACCGCCGCCAACGAACCGGACGCGACCGCTACCCCCGTCCCGGTCGGCGGAGACGACACCGCCCCGGCAGCCGGCGGCACCTCCCCCAGCAGGGCCACCGTCCTGCCCGTGGCGGACGCAGAGCCGGTCGGCCTCGCCGGCGACCAGGCGCCGCTGCCGGCGCGCCGCGACCGGGTCGAGGTGACGGTGCTCGGCGCGCCCGCCATCGTCGACGCCGACCCGCAACGCAAGCCACGCGCCAAGTCCCTGGAACTGCTGGTGTATCTGGCCGTGTGCGACGGCGACGCCTCCACAGATGCGATCCTCGACGACCTGCTGCCCGACGCCCCGACCAGCAGAGCCACCCACCGGCTGCACACCTACGTCTCGGACCTGCGCGCGGTGCTGCGCCACACCGCCGGTCCCGGCACCTACCTCACCCGCCTCCACCACCGCTACCAGCTCAACCCCGACCGCTTCGACATCGACCTGTGGCGCATGCGCGCCGCCATCCGCGCCGCCGACACCGCCGCGTCACGTACCGAACGCATCACGGCGCTACGCCGCGCCGTCGACACCTACCGGCCCCTCGCACAGGGCTGCGACTACGAATGGCTCGAACCCCACCGGCACGCCGTGCAGCAGGAGGCCCTCAACGCCGTCGCCGCCCTCGTCGAGGAACTCGCCGACCACCCCGACCAGCAGGCCGCCGTCTGTGAGAACGCCCTGCAGCACCACCCCTACGCCGAAACCCTCTACCAGGCCGCGATGCGCGCCCACGCCCGCCTCGGGCACGTCGACACCATCCGCGCGCTACGCCGCACCTTGACCCGCCGCCTCGCCGAGATCGACGCCGAACCCGACGACGACACCCTCACCCTGGCCGACCGCCTCATCACCGACCTGCGCCAACCCCGACCCGGGCGCCACAGCCCACGACCCTCCGATGACGGAGCGTCCGCATGAGCCCGGCACCCCACATCCCGGCCACACACTCCGTCGTCGTCGCTGGCAAACAACTGCGGCGGCTACGGTGGGCGGTGCGCGCCACCCTCACCCTCGGCGTCGCCGCCTCGGTCGCCGCGAACGTCCTGCACGCCCGCCCGAACCCGATCAGCCAGATCATCGCCGCGTGGCCGCCGCTCGCGCTGCTGCTCACCGTCGAGCTGATCTCCCGCGTCCCCCACCACCGCTGGATCCTCGGCGCGATCCGCATCACCGCAGCCGCCACCATCGCCGTCATCGCCGGCTGGTGGGGTCGGGTCAGGGCGCGGTGCCAGCCTTTCGGTCCGGTCGTCTCCCTGACCCGCCCGCCCGAACCGGACGTGCGCGTCTCCGCGCATCCGGCTCTCCACGAGCACATGCCGTCAGGTCACGTGCTGGGTGTGGCCGCCGGTTGATGCCATCTGTCCCACGGAGTGGGGATCTTCGTTCCGCGGTAGCGGTAGCGGTTGATCGCCACCTTCTGCGGGTCGAACAGAACGATCCCCTCGTGCGTCGGTTTCCATCCAGGCAGATACCGACGGATCAGGTGCTTCCAGGGCACTCCGTCGTGGCGTTTGCGTATCCACCCGAGCACCCGCCGCCAGGCGTAGCGCGACAGGTAGCTGAAGGTGGCATAGTGGCGTCCCTGATAGTGGTGTAACGCGGTTGGCGTGATTGCCGGACAGCCCGTCCGGCATAGAGCGCGGCCATCGCGTGATCTTTCGAGTGAACCTTCCACAGCACTCTCGAAAGGGACTACCGC
>NZ_QGSW01000418.1:0-6018 GCF_003176715.1 Micromonospora sp. S4605 | reverse complement strand
ACCTGCCCACCCACTCCGGGCGGGTCGTCGTCCGGGGCGTCCAGTCGCAGCACCCGCCCGGAGTGGGTGGGCAGGTCGTCGCCGGGGGCCGCGTCGGTGACCAGCACCGGCGCGCCGGTGTCGGCGAGGATGAACTCCAGCCGCTCCCGCGGGTAGGCCAGGTTCAACGGCACGTACGCGCCGCCGGCCTTGAGCACGCCGAGGATCGCCGTGACGGTGCCCGGTCCGGGCCGCAGGTGCAGCGCCACCAGGGTGTCCGGGCCGACCCCGAGGCGGCGCAGCCGCTCGGCCAGCCGGTCCGCGCGGCGGTTCAGCTCGGCGTAGCTGACCTGCTGACCGTCGTAGGTGAGGGCGACGGCGTCGGGGCGGCAGGCCGCCTGCTCCTCGAACAGCGAGTGCAGGCTCCGCTCGACCGGGAACCGGGCCGCCCGGGCACCCCACGTGTCCAGCACCTCGGCGCGTTCGGCGGCGGTGAGCAGGTCCACGGTGCGCAGCGGGTCGTCGGCGCGGTCGACCACGGTACGCAGCAACCGGGTGAACCGGTCGCCGAACCGGGCCACCGTCGGCGCGTCGAACAGCGCGGTGTTGTAGGTGAACTCGCACCACAGCTCGCCGGTGCGGGTCTGCACCACCAGCAGCTCCAGGTCGAACCGGGTGGTCGACAGGTCGAGCACCTCCCAGCTGACCGCCGGCCCGGCGCCGGCCGCGCCGTGGTCGCGGAACTGGTAGTTCTGCAACGCGAAGGTGACCTGGAACAGCGGGGACCGGCTGACGTCGCGGGGCACGTCCAGTTCCGACACCAGGTGCTCGAACTGGACGTCCTGGTGGGTGAGGCCGTCGAGGACCAGCTGCCGGGTGCGGGTCAGCAGCGCGCTGAACGGCTCGTCCGGGTCCAGCCGGGCCCGCAACGCCAGCATGTTGACGAACATGCCGACCAGCGGCTCCAGCTCCGGGTGGCCACGCCCGGCGACCGGCGAGCCGACGGCGAAGTCGCGCTGGTCGCTGTGCCCGGCGAGGAGGACCTGGTAGGCGGCGAGCAGGGTCATGTAGACGGTGGCGTCGTGCCGGCGGGCCAGCGCGGTGACGGCGGCGGCGAGCGGGGCGTCCACCTCGAAGCGGTGGGTGGCGCCGTCGAAGCGCTGCGTCGGCGGGCGCGGCCGGTCGGTGGGCAGGTCCAGGGCGGGCACCCCGGCCAGCTGCCCGGTCCAGTACGCCAGGCCCCGGTCGGTGCCGGGCCGGTGCCGCTGCCAGTGGGCGTAGTCGCCGTAGCCGACCGGCAGCGCCGGCCAGTCGGGTGCCGCCCCGGCGCGGCGCGCCCGGTAGGCGGTGAGCACGTCACCGACCAGCACGTCGATGGACCAGCCGTCGCTGACGATGTGGTGCGCCTGCACCGACAGCAGCCAGCGGCGCGGACCGTACTCGACGAGCAGGGCCCGGAACAGCGGGCCGGTGCCGAGGTCGAACGGGTCGGCGGCGTGCTCGCGGGCGAGCTGGCCGGCCTGCCGGCGGGCGCCGTCCGGGTCGTCGGCGGTGACCGTGGCCCGGGACAGCGGCACCGGGCCGGGCGGGTCGACGACCACCGTCGGCTGGCCGTCGTCGCCGGCGGGGAAACGCATCCGCAGGCTCTCCTGCCGGGCCGCCACGTCGCCGAGGGCGTCGCCCAGCGCGGCCGGGTCCACCTCGCCGTCCAGCCACACCGCCACCGGCACGTGGTAGGCGGCCGAGCCGGTGGCGAACTGGTCGGCGAACCAGAGCCGCTCCTGCGCGTACGACAGGCTGCGCGGCGCGTCCGCGGGAGCGCGGCCGATCCGGCCCACGCCGGTGTCGGCGGGTTGGCGCAGGAGCCGCTCCAGCAGGGCCTGCTTGGTGGCGGACAGCGGTACCTCCCGGGCCGCCGACTCCGGGGCTGCGGACATGCGGGGCTACCTTTCGTAGGTGGCGAGGAGCGCGGCGGCCTCGTCCTCGGAGATCTCGTCGAGCCGGGCGACCAGCAGCCGTTCGACCTGGACGGCCAGTTCGGCGACCGTGGGGTGGGCGAAGAGCATGTAGACCGGGACGTCCACGTCCAGGACCGCGCCGATGCGGGCGACGGCCCGGCTGGCCAGCAGCGAGTGCCCGCCCCGGTCGAAGAAGTTGTCGTGCACGCCGAGCGAGCCGACGCCGAGCACCTCCGCCCAGGCCGCGGCGACCAGTTCCTCGGCGCCGGTGCGCGGGGCGGTGACGGTCGGCGGGGCGTCGTCGGCGTCGGCCGGGTCGGGCAGCGCGGCGACGTCGAGCTTGCCGCTGGGCATCAGCGGCAGGGCGTCGAGGGTGACGAAGGCGGTCGGCACCAGGTGCCCCGGCAGGACGGCCCGCAACCCGGCGCGCAGCCGCGCCGGGTCGGCGTCGCCGGTGAGGTAGCCGACCAGCCGCCGACCGCCGTGACCGTCGGGGCGGACCGCCACCGCGGCCTGGTCGACGCCGGGCTGGGCGCGCAGCGCGGTCTCGATCTCGCCGAGCTCCACCCGCGCGCCGTTGACCTTCACCTGCCGGTCGAGCCGCTCCAGGAACTCCAGCGTCCCGTCGGAGCGCCAGCGGCAGCGGTCGCCGGTGCGGTACAACCGGGCGCCGGGCGGGCCGTACGGGTCGGGCACGAATGCGGCAGCGGTGGCGGCGGGGCGGCGCAGGTAGCCGCGGCCGACCGGGCCGCCGCCGATGTGCAGGTGCCCCGGCACGCCTACCGGGACCGGGTCGCCCCGCTCGTCGAGCAGGTGCAGCCGGGCGCCGGGCATCGGCATGCCGATCGGTACCGCGCCGGCCGGGTGGGCGCCCGGGGGCACGGTGTGCGCGGAGACCGCGATGGTCGTCTCGGTCGGTCCGTAGAGGTTGTGCAGCGGCACGGCGCGCACCGCGGCGAGGTCGGCGGCCAGGTCGCCGTCGAGCTGCTCGCCGATGCAGACCACCTGCCGCAGGTCGGTCGCCTCGGCCAGGCCGGGGTGGGCGACCAGGTGTCGCAGCACCGTCGGTACGCAGGACAGCAGGGTGACCCGTTCGCGGCGGAGGGTGTCGAGCACCGCGTCCGGGTCGAGCGCACCCTGCTCGGGGGCGATCACCAGGGTGGCGCCGGCCACCAGGGCCGGGTAGACCTCCTGGCCGAACAGGTCGAAGCTGGGGGAGGCGAGCACCAGCAGCCGGTCGGCGGGGGTGAGCGCGTGCTGCCGGGCGAACCAGGTGGCGTGCGCGGCGAGCGAGTGGTGCTCGATCATCGCGCCCTTGGGCCGGCCGGTGGAGCCGGAGGTGTGGATCACGTAGGCCAGGCCGTGCGGGTGGATCGGCGCGGGCGCCGCGGCGGCGTCCGGGTCGGCGCCGCCGTCGAGGTCGTCGGTCAGGATCGTGCGGTACGCCCCGGCGGGCAGCGCGTCGGCGACCGCGGCGGAGGTGACCACCACCGTGGCGGCCGTGTCGGTGACCAGGTGGGCCAGCCGCTGCGCGGGGTAGCCGGGGTCCAGGGGCACGTACGCCGCGCCGGCCCGCAGCACCGCCAGCATCGCCACCACCACGTCGGCGCTGCGGGGCAGCGCCACCCCGACCAGCTGCTCGGGGCCGGCGCCGAGGGCCCGCAGCCGGGCGGCCAGCCGGCCGGTGCGCTCGTCGAGCTGCCGGTAGGTCAGCGACCGGCCGGCGTCGCGGATCGCGACCGCGTCGGGGGTGCTGGTGGCGTGCGCGCGGATCAGTTCGACCACCCCGGGACCGGCCGGTGGCGCCGGCGGGCCGGCGGCCCAGCCGGTGACGAGCAGGTCGCGTTCGGCGGCGGGCAGCAGCGGCAGGGCGGACAGCGGCCGGTCGGGCCGGGCCAGGCCGCCGCGCAGCAGGGTCAGCCAGCGCCCGACGATCCGCCGCGCGGTGTCGGCGTCGAACAGGTCGCTGCGGTACTCCAGCCGCCCGGCGGTGTCGCTGACCTCCAGCAGCAGTTCCTCGCGGGCCACCCCGTTGCTGGTGCTCAGCCCCACCTGGCCGAGGTGGTTGAAGCCGAGCTGGTAGAGCGGCTGCACGCCGGGCAGCCGGGGCGGGTTGAGCGCCTCGACGAGCCGGGGCAGCGGCAGGTCCTGGTGTTCCCAGGCCGACAGCATCGTCTCCCGGACCCGGCCGATCAGCTCGCCGAAGCTCGGGTCGCCGGTCAGGTCGATGCGCAGCACCAGCGTGTTGACGAACATGCCGATCAGCGGCGCCAGCTCGGGCCGGTTCCGCCCGGCGACCGGCAGCCCGACGCACACCTGCGGGTCGCCGCTGAGCCGGTGCAGCAGCGCGGCGTAGCCGGCCAGCAGCACCATCGCGCTGCTGGCCGAGTGCCGGCGGCCGACCTCGGCGACGGTGTCGCGCAGCTGCCCGGGAAGGTCGAAGGTGACCTCCGCGCCGGGGCGCCCGGTGGCCGCCGTACGCGGCCGGTCCGGCAGCAGCCCGTGCACCGGCGGGGTGTCGGCGAGCCGCTCGCGCCAGTAGGCCAGGTCCGCCTCGGCGGCGGCGCTGCTGGCCTGGTCGCGCTGCCACACCGCGTAGTCCGCGTACTGGATCTCCAGGGTGGGCAGTCGGGGCGCCCGCCGGTGCAGCGCGGCCTGGCACAGCTCCTCGACCTCCGCCTCCAGGATCGGCTGGGAGCTGCCGTCGAAGACGGTGTGGTGCGCGGTGAACAGCAGCGCGGGGCGCTGCGGCAGGTGCACCAGCCGGGCCCGCCACAGCGGCGCCCGGTGCAGCAGGAACGGGGCGGCCAGGTCGGCGGCGACGAGTTCGGCGAAGCGGGCCGAGCGTTCCGGCTCGGCCAGGCCGGACAGGTCGGTCTCGGCCAGCTCGATCGGCACGTCGGCGTGCACGACCTGGGTCAGCGCGCCGTCGGCGGTGCGCAGCGCGGTGCGCAGCGGCTCGTGCCGGCGGGTCAGCTCGGTGAGCGCGGCGCGCAGTACGCCGGCGTCGGTGCCGGGTGGCAGCAGGATCGGCGACCGCAGGTTGTACGCCGACGCCTCGGCGCCGAGCTGGCTGGCCAGCCAGATCCACTCCTGGGCGAAGGACGCGGCGAAGACGTACTCGTCGGACGTGGCCTGCACCTGCGTTCCCCCCGCGGAATCCCCCCGACACGCCGGATCCCGCATCGGTCATCGCCGATGCTATGGGCGGGCCGCGCCGGGATGCCTCCCGAGAATCGCCAGGAGTGCATGGAGGATCGCTCAGGGTAAATACCTGAATGGACGGTTGATGAACGGGGAGTGTCCTGGGCCTGACAGCCGGTGCTGGCGCGTCAGCGGGTGGCGGCGCCGGCGGCAGGCTCGGCGGGGACGGCCGGGCCGGAGAGCCGGGCCAGCGCGGCCGCCAGGTCGGTGACCTGGCCGGCGAGTTGGGCGACCCGCTGCTGGCCGGCGTCGCGGTCGGCCTCGGCGGCGCGCAGCCGTACCGCCAACTCGGCGAGCCGGTGTTCGGCCGCGGCGCTGGCCTGGCGGGCGGCGGCCAGTTCGGTGGTGAGGGCGTCCCGCTGGGCGGCGGCGGCCGCCAGCTCCGCGCGCAGCCGCACGGCGCTGTCCACCGCCTCCTGCCGGCCGGCGTCGGCCTCGCGGGCGGCTACCTCGGCGCGTTCCCGGGCGCGGTCGGCCCGTTCGTGGGCCCGTACCGCGTCGGCGGCGCCGGCCCGCGCCCGCGCGGTGTCGGTCCGGGCCTGTTCGATCTGGCGGCGCACGTCGGTGACCTCGGCCTGCCACCGCTCGGCGCGTTCGGCGGCCTCGGTGGCGGCCCGGGTGGCCCGGTCGGCGTCGGCGCGGGCGGTGTCGCGTTCGGCGGTCAGGTCGGTGACCCGGCGCCGCTCGGCGTCCCGTTCCGCGCGCACGGTACGCAGCTCGGTGCGGGCCGCGTCGCGGTCCCGCTCGGCCTGCACCCGCAGCGCCTCGGCGGCGCTGGCCACCCGGCGGGCCTCGTCCCGGGCCGCCTCGGCCTGCTCCGCCCGGCCGGGACGCCGACCGGGCGACGGCCTGCTCGGCGCGCTGGCGCGCGGCGTCC
>NZ_QGSW01000362.1:0-6036 GCF_003176715.1 Micromonospora sp. S4605 | reverse complement strand
CCGAGCGCCAGCAAGCGGCTGCGCCTCGGCGAACTCACGACGAATCGCCATCAGACCCGGCATCTCATGCTCGGCAAGCCGGATCTCCTTGCGCCCGAACTCGGCGAGCGACAGATCCGCCACCTTGTAGTCGCCCTCGGCGAGGGTGCGCGGCCGGGCCTCGGACGGCGTGCCGCTGGCGGACGCCGGGAGGGTGCTGGTCATGAAAGCTCCTGTCGAACGTTGTCCTGCGCGACCCCCCACCTTACGCGCGTCGGCGGACGGCGCAGGGGGCGGCCGGCAGACAGCGGCCGGGAGCGGTCGGAGCGCGCCGGCGGAACTGCCGGCGGACAGCGCACGGGGCGGTCGGTCATGGACGGACTTTCCGTCCACTCGCCGGCCGCCCCGTGCATCCCCCCGGTTTGGTTCCCCCGCGCGTTCTCGGACCGTCGTCGCGATAACGCTGCGCACTCATAGAGTCACACTGGGCGAGGATCGCGTCAAGCTATTTCGGGAAAGTCGGACTTGCTACCGCCGAGGTTGCCACGCCGGAACGCCAGGCAGCCCGACTGCGAGCCGCCGCCGGGCTCGCCGTGCCGGAACGCCAGGCACCCCGGCAGCGAGCGGGCCGCTCAGCGCTGGCCGGCGGTCGCCACGTACGCGTGCCCCGTGCCGGTGACCACCAGCGGCCCGCCGGCCGCGGATCCGACCGCGGCCCGGCCCGGCCCCAACTTCACCGCGCCCGAGCCGTCGTCCACCACGAGTTCGCCGCCGCAGCAGAGCACCACCCGGGGCCCGGTCAGCGCCAGCGTCACCTCGGGCACCTCCGGGTCCACGGTCACCCGGTGCAGCGCGAAGTCGTCCACCGGGACCGGCCAGCACACCACCCCCGGGGCCACCGCACGCGGCGTGACCACCGGATCCGCCAGCACCTCGAACCGCAGCACCCGGAGCAGTTCCGGCACGTCCACGTGCTTGGGCGTCAGGCCGCCGCGCAGCACGTTGTCACTGGCCGCCATGATCTCCACGCCGGTGCCGCGCAGGTAGGCGTGCATATTGCCGGCCGGCATCCAGATCCCCTCGCCCGGCGCCAGCCGCACCCGATTGAGCAGCAGCGCGACCAGCGCGCCGGGATCGCCCGGGTAGGCGGTGGCCAGGTCCCGCGCCAGCTCCGCGTCCGGCCCGGTCACCCCCGAACCCCGCACGGCCGACAGCAGCCCGGCACACTCCGCGCGCGGCCAGGTCAGCAGCAGCTCCACCGCGTCGCGCAGGCCCGCCGGACCGGCCCGCAACGCGGCCACCACCGGCTCCAGCTCGCGTACGCCGAACGTGGCCAGCGCCGCGGCCGAGACCGCCGGGTCGCGGAAGCCGCAGAGCGCCTCGAACGGCGAGAGCGCGACCAGCAGCTCCGGCTTGTGGTAGGGGTCCACGTAGTTACGGTGCCCGTCGGTGCGGACCGCGTCGGCGGCGTGGCCGGCGCGGGCCTGCTCGGCGTCCGGGTGCGCCTGCAGGCTCAGCGGCGCGTCGGCCGCGAGCACCTTGAGCAGGAACGGCAACCGGGCGCCGAACCGGTCGACCACCGGCGCGCCGAGCCAGTGCCCCGGCTCGGCGCGCAGCAGCTTGGCCAGGCTGACCCGGGCGCCCTCACGGTCGACCGTGGCCGGGGCGCCCGGGTGGGCGCCCAGCCACAGCTCGGCCTCGGGGCCATCGCTGGGCGCCGGGCGCCCCTGAAGTTCGGCGATCGCCGAGCGGGAGCCCCAGGCGTAGTCCTTGATCGGCCCGTACAACAGTTCCACGGATCAGCTTCCAGGCCGCCCGGCGACCTCGTCCGAACCAGACTCCGGCTGGGGCACGGCGGTGTGCGCCGCCGCGCCGGTGCCCGCCTGCGCGGCGGCCGCGCTGTAGATGTCCGGTTCGAGGTAGATGACGCGGGCGATCGGCACGGCGGCGCGGATCCGGTTCTCCACGATGTTGATGCCCCGGGCCAGCTCCTCGGCGTTGTCGCACGCCGGCACGCCGATCTTCGCCGCGACCATCAGCTCCTCGGGGCCGAGGTAGAGGGTCTTCATGTGGATGATCCGCTCGACCTCGGGGCCGTCGGTGATCGCCTTCTCGATCGCGGCGACGTCGTGCGCCTCGGCGCCCTCACCGAGCAGCAGACTCTTGGTCTCGATGGCCAGCACGATCGCGATGACGACCAGCAGGATGCCGATCATCGCGGTGCCGATCGCGTCCCACTCGCCGTTGTGGGTGATCAGGGTCATGGTGACGCCGAAGAGCGCGAAGACCAGACCGACCAGCGCGCCGAGATCCTCCAGCAGCACCACCGGCAGCTCCGGGGCCTTGGCCCGGCGGACGAAGTGCACCCAGGACTGGTTGCCCCGGACGTGGTTGGACTCCTTGATGGCGGTACGGAAGGAGAACGACTCCATGACGATCGCGACCACCAGCACGGTGACCGGCACCCACTGCCACTCCTCGATCGGGTGCGGGTCCGACCACTTGTGCCACGCCTCGTAGAGGGCGAACAGGCCACCGACGCTGAACAGCACGATCGAGACGATGAACGCGTAGATGTAGCGCTCCCGGCCGTAGCCGAACGGGTGCTGCGGGGTGGCGGCCCGCTTGGCCCGCCGCCCACCGAGCAGCAGCAGCGCCTGGTTGCCGGAGTCGGCGACCGAGTGGATCGACTCGGCCAGCATCGACGACGACGCGGTCAGCAGGAACGCGATGAACTTGGTGATCGCGATGCCGACGTTGGCCAGCAGGGCGGCGACGATCGCCTTCGTTCCACCGTTGGCACTCACGCCACCGCTCCATTCCGCGTGCGCGGCGCGACCGCGCCGCCGCCGACGACGCGCTCACTGCGTTCGCTCACTGGTTTGCCAGCTCCTTCATCTCGGTGATGGCGGGCACCGCCATCGGGTCCAGTCCGTGCGCGAGGGCGAGGTAGATCGAGGCGAAGTCGGGCACCGCGATCAGCGAGGCGAGCCGCTCCAGCGCCGAGCCGCCCTCGGCGGTCACCACGTCGCAGCGCACCCCCCGCCGCTCGGCGAGGGTCTGCACCGCCTCCGCGCGGCGCTCCTCGACGGCGAGCGGCTCGTCGGCGTCGTCCTCGGGGTTGAGGCCGCCGTCGCGCAGCAGCACCAACCGCAGCCGGGTCGCGTCACCGGCGCTCTCGTCGGGGTCGGCGAAGATGTCCCGCGCCCCCTCGACCAGCCCGCCGAAGACGCCGTCGAGCAGGCCGACCCGTCCCCGGCCGGCCTCGCCGAGGGCCCCGCTGACCACCGGGTAGCGGGCGTTCGCGGAGAGCGTGTCGCCGAACCGGCGGGCCGCGACGGTGGCCAGCGGCGACGACCCCCAGACGATCGGGATCGAGCCGGCCAGGCCGAGCGCGAGCGACTTCGCCGGGTTGACGAAGGACTCCGCGGTGGGCCGGCACCGGTCGGCGTCCGCGTCCAACCGGGCCGCGGTCTCCGCCAGGTCCGCCTCGTTGACCTTGACGAGACCGAGCGTACGGGCGGCCAGCAGGACCGGCACGGTGAGCGCCCAGAGGCTGGCCCGGGCCGGCGCGCGGCGCGGCACCGGGATGAACGGGGCACGGGCCCGCTCGGCCACCGACTGCAACTGCGAGTCCGGTGCGCCGACCGCGACCAGCCGGGCGCCCCGGCGGTGCGCGGCCTCGGCGGCGCCGAGCGCCTCGGGGCTGCGGCCGGAGGCGCTGACCGCGATCACCACGTCGGCGGCGCCCACCCAGCCGGGCACGCCGGCGCTGCGGTGCGGGATGACCGGCACCGGGCAGCGCGGCCCGGCGACCGTGGCCAGCACGTCGCCGGTACGACCGGCGGTGCCGATGCCGGCGATCACGACCGCCCGTGGCCGCCCCTCGTCGGCGAGCACCTGGAGGTTCGCCTCGGCGGCCAGGGCCGCGGACTCGCGGACCTGCGCCCCGGCGGACGCGGTGTGCCGCAGCATGCCGCCCGGGTCGCGCTCGGCGAGCGCCTCCGGGTCGTCGAGCAGTGCCTCGTCGGCGTCCCGCCGGCCGCTAACCCCGGCCGTACCGTCGATCACGGCTGCTCCGCGGGGCCGCGCGCCTCGTCCAGCAGCAGCACCGGCACGTCGTCGCGGACCTCGAAGATCCGGCCGCACTCGGTGCAGGTCAGCGTCTGCGCCTGCGCGTCGTAGTCGAGCGGGGCGTGGTGCGTGTCCGGACAGGCGAGGATTTCCAGCAACTGCGGGTCCAGGGCCACGGCGCGGCTCCTTCCACGTATGCGGCGTCAGCGGGCGGCGGTGCCGACCGGCGCAGGCGATCTTATCGGCGAACCCGGTCGAGCACCTCGTCACGGAGGGCCATCATCCGCTCCGTGGTGGGGGCCTCGACGTTCAGCCGCAGCAGCGGCTCGGTGTTGGAGGCGCGCAGGTTGAACCAGGCGCCGTCCGGGAAGCGCAGGGTGAGCCCATCCAGCTCGTCGGCCTCCGCCTCCGGGTACGCGGCCCGCACCTCGGCGACCTTCGCCGCCTGGTCGCGCACCGTGGAGTTGATCTCACCCGAGGCGACGTACCGCTCGTACTCGCTGGCCAGCACGGAGAGCGGCTGCGACTGCTCGCCGAGCGCGGCGAGCGTGTGCATCGCGGCCAGCATGCCGGTGTCGGCGAACCAGAAGTCCCGGAAGTAGTAGTGCGCCGAGTGCTCCCCGCCGAAGATGGCGTTGGTGCGGGCCATCTCGGCCTTGATGAAGGAGTGGCCAACCCGGGCCACCACCGGCTCGCCGCCGTGCTCCCGGATGATCTCCGGCACCGCGTTGGAGGTGATCAGGTTGTGGATCACCGTGGAGCCGGGGTGCTTGGCCAGTTCGCGGGCCGCTACCAGGGCGGTGATCGCCGACGGCGAGACCGGCTCGCCCCGCTCGTCCACCACGAAGCACCGGTCGGCGTCGCCGTCGAAGGCGAGCCCGATCTCCGCGCCGTGCTCGACCACGGCCCGCTGCAGGTCGACCAGGTTGGCCGGGTCCAGCGGGTTGGCCTCGTGGTTGGGGAAGGTGCCGTCGAGTTCGAAGTAGAGCGGCACGATCTCCAGCGGCAGCGCCGGCAGCGCGGCGTCGCCGAGCACCGTCGGCACGGTGTAACCGCCCATCCCGTTGCCGGCGTCGACCACCACCTTCAGCGGCCGGATGCTGGCGAGGTCGACCAGCTTGCGCAGGTACGCCGCGTAGTCCGGGAGCAGGTCGCGGCGCTCGGCCGGGGCGGCCGGCTCGCCCGCCGGGGCGGACCCGCCCTGGTCGAGCCGGGCCTGGGCCCGGTCGCGGATCTCGGCCAGCCCGCTGTCCTGCCCGATCGGGCGGGCGCCGGAGCGGCACATCTTGATCCCGTTGTACTGCGCCGGGTTGTGGCTGGCGGTGAACATCGCGCCCGGCAGGTTCAGCGAGCCGGAGGCGTAGTAGAGCATGTCGGTGGAGGCCAGCCCCAGCTCGATGACCGTACGCCCCTCGGCGCGTACGCCGGCGGCGAAGGCGGCGGCCAGGCCGGGCCCGGTGGCGCGCATGTCGTGCGCGATGAGGACCGCCTCGCCCGGCTCGCCGGAGCCGTTGAGCACCTGCGTGAGGGCCGCCCCGAGCGCCTCGGCGACACGCTCGTCCCACTGGTCAGGCACCGTCCCGCGGACGTCGTAAGCCTTCACGATCTGGGACAGATCAGACACCGGTTCCACTCCTCGGCCGCTCGTCATCGACGGCCTGAGCGTATCGGAGGGTCGCCGCGCCGCCCGGCTCAGCCGGGTAGCCGGGGCATGAAGACGGTGTGGTCGCCGCCGCCGTCGCCCTCCGGCGGGTCGCCGGGCTGCCCGGGTGGCGCCGAGGTCGGTGCGGCCGGCGACGCCCCCGGCTGCCGGGGCGCGGGCTGCTCCGGCCAGTCGACACGCGACGAAGCGGGCGGATCCGAGACGGGCGGAGTGGGCGCCCCGGAGACCGGCGAAGCCGCACCCCAGCCGCCTACCGGCGGACCGGAGACCGGCGGAGCGGGCCGCCAACCGTCTGCCGGCGGGGTGGGCGGGCCGGAGAC
>NZ_QGSW01000030.1:0-6057 GCF_003176715.1 Micromonospora sp. S4605 | reverse complement strand
CGGCGGCCAGTTCGCGCAGCGACCGACCGTCGACCCACTCGCGGACCACGTACGCCCGCTCGCCCTCGTCGATCGCGTCGTAGACACCGACCAGGTTGGGGTGGATGACCCGGCTCGGCGCGACGGCTGGACGTGACCGACCGGGCAGCGGTCCGCGCGCTGGTCGCCGAGGTGTGCCCGGACGCGGTCGTCGGCACCCCCTATCGCTACGGCGACTGGGCGGTCACCGCGGACGGCGCGGCGCACGTCGGGTACGCCGCGGCCGAGGCGGGGGCCCGGCTGGTGCACATCTCCAGCGACGCGCTGCACGCCGGCCGCCCCGAGCCGTACGGCGACGACGAGCCGCCCAGCCCGGTGTTCCCGTACGGGGCGGCGAAGGCGGCGGCCGAGACGGCGGTACGCGCCCTCGACCCGGGTGCGGCGCTGGTGCGTACCTCGCTGATCCTGGGCGAGGGGAGCAAGCAGATCCAGCTCTGCCACGACGCCCTCGCCGGCCGGGCGAGCCTGTTCACCGACGAACTCCGCTGCCCGATCGACGTCACCGACCTGGCCGCCGCCGTGCTGGAACTGCTCGGCACCGCCTACGCCGGCCCGCTCAACGTGGCCGGCCCGGACCCGGTCAGCCGCGCCGAACTGGGCCTGCTGGTCGCCGCGCGGTCCGGCATCGACCCGGCCGGCATGAAGACCACCACCGGCGCCGCCGCGGGCGTGCTCCGCCCGACCGACGTACGTCTCGACTCGTCCCGGGCCGTCGGACTGCTGCGCACCCGGCTGCGCGGGGTCCGGGAACTCCTCGCCGCCTGACCCGACCCGCTGCTCCTCGTCCACCGGTGCACACTTTCTATGCACAAGTCTTGTGCATAGAAAGTGTGCACAGATATTGTGCATGCATGAGTGACGAGAGAGCCGAGCCCCGCGCCGTCCGGCTCAACCATCAGCAGGTGCGGGTGCTGGCGCACCCGCTGCGGATGCGGCTGGTCGGTGCGCTGCGGGTGAAGGGGCCCGCCACCGCCACCACCCTCGCCGAGCTGCTGCACACCAACACCGGCGCCACCAGCTACCACCTGCGCCAGCTCGCCGAGGTCGGCCTCGTCGTCGAGGCCCCCGACCTGGCCAGCGGGCGGCAGCGCTGGTGGCGGGCCGCGCACGACGTCACCAACTGGGAGCCCACCGACTTCGACGACGACCCGGACGCCCGGGCCGCCATCGAGTGGATCCAGGGCGACCAGGTGCGGCACCTGGTGGAGCACGCCGAACGGTGGTTCGCCCGCCAGCACGAGTGGTCGGCCGCCTGGCGGGACGCCCTCGGCATGGGCGACATCTTCATGACCATGTCGCCGGCCCGGCTGGAGCGGCTCAAGACCGAGGTGTGGGAGCTGCTGGAGCGCCACCGCGAGGAGAGCGACGCCGACGCGCCCGACGCCGAACAGGTTCAGGTGTTCGTGGCCGCCTACCCGATGATCGAGGAGATGCGATGAGCGAGCCCAGCGAGCGAACCATCAGGCTCAGCGCGAAGGTGCCGCACGGCGGCGCGGAGCGAAGCGGAGCGGCGGCGTGAGCGCCCTGTCCGTACGCCAGGTCCGGCGTCGCTTCCTGCTGCTGCACGGGCTGCGCTGGCTGCCCACCGGCCTGATGATCCCGGTGATGATCCTGCTGATGCAGGAGCGCGGCCTGACGCTGTCCCAGATCGGCCTGGTGTCCGTCGCCCAGGGGCTGGTCGTGCTGGCCCTGGAGCTGCCCACCGGCGGGTTCGCCGACGCGCTCGGGCGCCGCCCGGTCCTGGTCACCGCCTGGCTGATCAACCTCGGCGCCCTCGCGCTCTTCGCGGTGGCCGACTCGTTCGCGCTCTTCTTCCTGGTGTGGGCGTTGCAGGGCGTCTTCCGGGCGCTGGACAGCGGCCCGCTGGAGTCCTGGTACGTCGACGCCACCCTGGCCGCCGATCCCGACGCGAAGTACGAGCCGGGCCTCGGCTACGCCGGCACCGTCATCGGCGTGGCGATCAGTGCCGGCGCGCTGCTCGGCGGCGGCCTGGTCGCGCTCGGTCCGGTCGGGCCGGTCAGCGCGCTCACCGTGCCGGTGCTGGTGGCGATCGCCCTCCAGGCGGTGGCCCTGGTCGCCCTGCTGGTGCTGCTGCGGGAGGTCCGCCCGGCCCGGGGCGCCGGCGCGCTGCGGGCGTCGGTCGTCGAGGCGCCCCGGATGGTGGGCCAGGCGGTCGGGCTGCTGCGTCGCTCCCGGGTGCTGCTCGCGCTGGTGGCCGTCGAGCTGTTCTGGGGCTTCGGGATGGTCACCTTCGAGTCGCTGCTGCCGGTGCGGCTCGCCGAGGTGGTCGGCGACCCCGACCGGGCGGCGGCGCTGCTCGGGCCGGCCAACTCGGCGGCCTGGCTGGCCGGCGCGGCCGGCGCCGCGCTCACCCCGCTGCTGCTGCGCTGGCTGGGCGCCGCGCCGAGCGCCGCGCTGCTGCGCATCGTCCAGGGCGCCACGGTGGTCGGGATGGGGCTCTTCGCCGGCCCGGTCGGGGTGCTGGTCGCCTACCTGGCCTGCTACACGGTGCACGGGGCGTCCAACCCGCTGCACATGGGGCTGCTGCACCGGCAGGTCGACGGTCCCTACCGGACCAGCGTGATCTCGTTGAACTCGATGATGGGCCAGCCCGGCTTCGCGGTCGGCGCGATCGTGCTCACCGCGCTGGCCGACACGGTGAGCGTCACCGCCGCCATGCTGGTCGGCGCGGTGGTGCTGGCCGTCGCCGCCCCGCTCTACCTGCCGGCCTGGCGCGCCGGCCGCACCGACCCGCCGACCTCCGGCGCCACCCCGGACACCCCCGACGCCGCCGGGCACCCCGGCACGCTGCCAGGTGAGGAACCCCCACGACCGGAGGTGCCCGCCGCTACTCCGGCGCGCAACGGCTGACGCGTGCTGCTGCCGGGCTGGCGCCGATCGCGTGATCGGCCCTCCCCGGCAGCAGCCGATCGTCGTTGTCCCGGCGAGCGATGGCTCTGCGCCCGCCGGCGCTGGCCGGTGGGGCTGGCGGTGGACACCGGGCGCAGCGAGGCCGGCGGGGACGAGCCGGGCGCGATCGGCGCGGGCGGCTCAGGTGAGGCGGACCGAGCTGCGGGGGAGGGTGTTGGTGAAGCCGAGGCGGCGGTAGAGACGGACCGCACCGACGTTGGCCGTGTAGACGCCGAGGGCCACGGTGTCGTGGTCGGCGAACAGGGCCCGGGTCATCCCGGCGGTGAGCGCCGCACCCAGGCCCTGGCCGCGCCGGTCGGGCGCGACGGTCAGGCCGGCGAGGAAGCCGATGTCGCCGCGGCTGCGGTCCGCCCCGCAGGCGACCAGCCGGTCGCCGTCGCGGATGCCGTACCAGTCGACCACCCGGGGATCGCCGGGGCGCGAGGTGGTGCTGGGGAAGGCGCGGTCGATCAGCTCCGCGAGCGCCGGGTGGTCGGCCTCGGTGAGCCGGACCACCCGCTCCTCGCCGGGCTGGGGCGGCGGCGCGGTGGTGGTCCACTGGAAGTCCCACTCGTCCTGCCGGTCCACCGCGAGCCGCCCGTCCAGTGCCGCGGGGTCGAGCCGGGGCAGGTGCAGCCACTGGCCCGGTGCGAGCGCCCCGG
Organism: Micromonospora sp. S4605; assembly: GCF_003176715.1. NCBI lineage: Bacteria > Bacillati > Actinomycetota > Actinomycetes > Micromonosporales > Micromonosporaceae > Micromonospora > Micromonospora sp. S4605. Next base: position 2,446 of record NZ_QGSW01000030.1, on the reverse strand, counting down.
CGGCCGCCAGCCCGGCGGCCACCTCGACGGCCGCCGGGGCGGCGCCGAGCGCGCCGCCGGCCGGCCCGTGGTCGGCGGGGAGCAGCCAGACCAGGGCGCCGTCGCGCTGCCAGCCGCGCGGCCGCCCGCCGCGCCAGAGCGCGTGCCGGGCGTACGGGTGGTGGCCGGCGGCCGCCAGGATGGCGTCCCGCCCCTCCAGGACCTGGTCGGCGATGATCACGTGGTCAGCGTAGAGCCCCGGCGGCGGTCGTCGCGGCGGCCCCGGCGCACCGGTGACCAGGCCGGTCCACGGTGGAGATTGGCGCGCGGACCGATTGGGTACATCCCGCGCGACCTACTGGGACCCCCCTACCGGAGGAACACCATGCTCGCCATTCTCGCGGCCATCGTTTTCGGCTTCGCCCTGCTGATCGACCTGCTGAACACCAACTTCGGCGCGCCGGACCTGTTCAACTGGCACACCCTCGTGCTCATCGGCCTGCTGCTGCTCTCGCTCTACCTGGCCGGGGTCGGCAGCGGCCCGCGCGGCGCCGGTGGCGGGCGCTGGTACCGGGGCCGGCGACCGGGTCGGGGCTGACCGGAAGCGATCACCGCGGTCGGGTCCGCGGCGCGATTCCGGCGTCGCTGACCCGGCCCGGTACTGTTCTCGTGATGGAGTCCGACGCCCTCTTCTCCCTCGGTGAACCCGCCGGAGCGCCCAGCGCCCCCGCGGGTTCCGGCGGTGTGGACGGGTTCACCGCGGTAGCGGCGGATTCGCCCCTGCCCGTCCGGATGCGCCCGGCGAGCCTGGACGAGCTGGTCGGGCAGGACCACCTGCTCGCCCCGGGCGCCCCGCTGCGCCAGCTGGTCTCCGGCGGCGCGCCGATGTCGGTCATCCTGTGGGGCCCGCCGGGCAGCGGCAAGACCACCATCGCGCACCTGGTGGCCCGGGCCACCGACCGCCGGTTCGTCGCCATGTCGGCGCTCTCCGCCGGGGTCAAGGACGTCCGCGCGGTGATCGACACCGCCCGCCGCCAGCGCCGGTCGGGCGGCCCGCAGACAGTGCTCTTCATCGACGAGGTGCACCGGTTCAGCAAGACCCAGCAGGACTCGCTCCTCGCCGCGGTCGAGGACCGCACCGTCACGCTGCTCGCCGCGACCACCGAGAACCCGTACTTCTCGGTCATCTCGCCGCTGCTGTCCCGGTGCGTGCTGCTCACCCTCCAGCCGCTGGACGACGCGGCGGTGCGCGGCCTGCTGCGCCGCGCGGTCGCCGACCAGCGCGGCCTGGCCGGCGCGCTCACCCTGGAGACCGACGCCGAGGACCACCTGGTGCGGCTCGCCGGTGGCGACGTCCGCAAGGCGCTCACCGCGCTCGAGGCGGCCGCCGCCTCCGCGACCGCGCTCGGCACCGGCCGGATCGACCTGGCCACCGCCGAGCAGGCGGTCGACGTGGCGGCGGTCCGCTACGACCGGGCCGGCGACGCCCACTACGACGTGACCAGCGCGTTCATCAAGAGCATGCGCGGCTCGGACGTGGACGCCGCGCTGCACTGGCTGGCCCGGATGCTGGTGGCCGGCGAGGACGCCCGGTTCATCGCCCGCCGCCTGGTCATCTTCGCCAGCGAGGACGTGGGCATGGCCGACCCGGGCGCGCTGGGCGTGGCCACCGCCGCGGCGCACGCGGTGGAGTACGTCGGCCTGCCGGAGGCGCAGCTCAACCTCGCCCAGGCGGTGATCCACCTGGCCACCGCACCGAAGTCGAACTCGGCCACCACCGCGATCGGGGCGGCCATCGCCGACGTACGGGCCGGTCGGGGCGGCCCGGTGCCGCGCGGGCTGCGCGACGCGCACTACGCCGGCGCCAAGGGGCTCGGTCACGGCACCGGCTACCGCTACCCGCACGACGACCAACGCGGCGTGGTCACCCAGCAGTACGTGCCGGACGACCTCGTCGGCACCGACTACTACCAGCCCAGCCAGCACGGCGCCGAGCGGGCGGTGGCCACCCGGCTGCCCCTGCTGCGGCGGATCGTCCGGGGCCTGCCGACACCGGCCGCCCCGGCGGAGGCCCGGCCGGAGGGCGCGGCGGCCGAGCAGAGCACGCGACCGGTGGCGCCGGTCGGGGGGGACGCGTCGGGCAACGGCCGTCGGTCGACGGGCCCGGGCGCCGGCGCGGCACAGGTGGGCGGCAGCAACGCCGCAGGGGAGGGTCAGCAGTGAGATCGCGTGGTTCGGAGCGACCGGAGGACGGCCCGGACGAGCGGCGCGATTCCCGCGCCAAGGGCCGCCGCTGGGGCCGGGGCAAGGCGGAGGCCGAGCCGGAGGAGCCGATCAGCGGCGAGGAGTTCGGCTGGATCGACGACCTGCGTACGGCCAAGCAGCAGCGTACCGAGCTGGGTCCCGGCGGCGGTGCGCCGGAGCCGACCCCACCCGCGCGCCCCGGAGCCCCGGTGCCACCCGGTCC
>NZ_QGSW01000417.1:0-6154 GCF_003176715.1 Micromonospora sp. S4605 | reverse complement strand
CGCGAGCCGCTGACCAGCAGCGACACCACCGCCTAGAGACACGCCCGACAGGCATACGTCCACGCGTTCCCCCAGCTCACGCCCCAGATCATGTCTCTAGCCCCCCTGAATTACGCGGAACGCAGGTCAAAGTTCCTGCTGCTCGCGGCCAGCGAACGGCAGCGGATCACGGCCGGGCTTCCCGTACAGCGCGGCGAGGCTGACGAGCCCACGGCCACGGCCGGAACACTCACGTCCGGGCACGGCTACGCGCGCAACGGTATCGGTGTCGACCGCAGCGTGTACGTCGCCTGGTAAGCACCCCAAGGAGATCATGTTGACCACGCAGGACGACCTGTTCCAGCCCGTCATCGAGCTGCCCGAGCCCGTGCGGGCCGACCGGTATCGGCGCCTCATCGGGCTCGACGACATCAAGACCCGGCTCCGCAAGGAGGCGATGCTGCTCGCCGACCCGCAGCGACTGCAGCTGTGGGCGGAGAAGTTCCACGGCCCCGAGGTCGCCGCCACCACGCTGTTCACCGACCGGGCTCCCCTGTTCGTGTTCGCCGGCGACGTCGGGTGCGGCAAGAGCGCCCTGGCCGAGTCGTTCGGCTGCGACCTCGCCGACGCGCTGGACCTGCCCGTGTACCTGTACAGGCTCAAGCTCGCCACCCGCGGCAGCGGCCTGGTCGGCGAGATGACCGCCCTCATCGGCGCCGCGTTCGAACACCTTCACCTGCAAGGCGCCAAGTCCAAGAGCACCCGCGGGATCAACGCCGTTTCCGTCCTCGTCGTCGACGAAGCCGATGCGCTCGTGCAGTCCCGCGAGAACCAGCAGATGCACCATGAAGACCGTGCCGGCGTCGATGCGTTCCTCGCCGGCGTCGACAGCCTCGCCGGCGCCCAGGTCCCCGTGCTCGTCGTGCTCTGCACCAACCGCCTCGGCGCCCTCGATCCCGCGATCATGCGCCGCGCCGCCGCCACGTTCGTCTTCGACCGCCCCGACAGCGCGCAGCGCCTCACCGCCCTACGCCACGCTCTGCACGGCATCGACGTCCCCGCCGCCACCCTCAACCGGCTGGCCGAGCTGACCGGACCCGACGGAACCCGTCCCGGCTACACATACTCGGACCTGACCCAGCGCCTCGTCCCGACGGCCGTCATGGACGCGTTCCCCGACAGCGCGCTCACCGACGAGATCCTCTTGCGCACTGTCCGCGCCATCGAGCCGACGCCGATCTTCGAGGAGAACCGCGTCGCCCCGTGAGCCGTCCCACGACGGCCAATCGGTTCCGGCAGGTATCCCTAAGAGCCCGCCGTCCGCACAACGGAAGGTGTCGTACCCCGGACTAGGCATGCCGTCGTTTCCGGGACTGCCCGGGAATAGGGGCTGGCATCCCGCTGTTGCGCAGCTCGGGCTCCCCCTCGGCCCTGACTACCAGTAGCGCAAGCACCGGTCCAACTCGAAAGCGAAGCTTGTGAATTGGAGGGGACGCCATGGGCGTCGAGAAAGCCTTTGACGACTTCCAGACCGTCGTCAACGCCGACAAGGACCGCGTTGACCTTGCGCGGCAGCGCCGGGACACCTTCAAGAAGGCGTTCAAGGACGAGCCCGACGTCGAGGAGGTCTTCGGCTCGGGATCGCTCGCCCGCAGCACCCAGCTCGACCCGGTACACGACGTCGACCTCGTGGTCGTCTACCGCGCCGACGACCACCCCGACTGGGGCCAACCGGGCGAGTCCGCCAACGATGCGCTGGCGTACACGCGCGGCCGCGTGAAGTACCTGCTGGGCGTCACGGACGGCACGGTCGACCAGTTGATCCGGCACACGCTCCTCCGCGACCGTGCGGTGAAGTGCTTCATTGACCCGCCCGACTTCCAGGACGCCTTCACCGTCGACGCCATGCCCGTGTTGCGCCAGGCCGACGGGACGTTGCTGATCCCGTCGAGGCGGTCGCAGAGCTGGAGCACGGCCGATCCCGAGTACCTGATCGCGGTGGTCGCGGATCGTCAGCGGGAGTGGCAACACTTCCGGGCGATGGTCCGGGTGCTGAAGCGGTGGCGGCTCTCGGTGCCGACGAAGGTCAAGTCCCTCGTGATGGAGGTGCTCGCGTTGCAGTGCATGCCGCGCAGCGGCACCCGGCCCGAGGCGCTGAGGGCGTTCTTCACCGCGGCGGCCATCCAAATCAACTGGGGCATCTACGACCCCGCGGGTCACTGCGGGCCGATCCAGCCCGATCTTGACATTTCGGTCCTGCGGGAAGAGCTGGAAAAGGCTCGGGACGCCGCGACCCGCGCGTGCGCGCTCCACGCCGACGGCGACTCGGATGAGGCGCAGCGCGCGTGGCAGGACGTTCTCGGGCCCGACTTTCCGGCGCCGAAGAAGAAGGTCTCGCCCGCTATCACCGGCCCGGCGCTGATCACCGGCCGGCCGATCCGCGACGCGCCCCAGGGCTGATCACCATGCAGAACCTGCGCCCACCTCCGACGACCTGGTGGCAATGCGAGCCACGCCGCCTGCAACGCGACCAGGAAGAGGTCCGGGCCCGGTTCCCGAACCTCGAGTGGCAAGACGCGGGAGCCGGCGGCTGGATGGGACGTCTGCCTCGGTGGCCCTTCGCTCGCCCCGAGCCCGCGGGCCTCGTCGACGTGATCGGTGAGCAGGGCCTCCTGGTGGCCGTCGTCTACGGGCACGCGTACCCGATGGTGGCCCCGGCGGTGCATCCCGTCGACCCCCAGCCGCGGTTCAGCACGCGCACGGACCAGCGGTGGCACGTCATGGGCGACGGCAGCCTGTGCCTGTTCCAAGACGACACGACCTGGACTGGGCGCGACTCGATCGTAGAGCTGCTGTTGAAGGCCGCCGGGTGGCGCGTCGAGTTCGAGCTGATGACCCGTGGTCTGATCAACGCCATGACGATCAACGGCATCGTCAACGACGATCAGCTCGACCCCCTCCTCCTTCGAGCATCCGGCGAAACCGATAAGATTTCAGAACTGGACGGATCGCAGGACGACCGATGCAGCACCTGATTATCCTGGTGCCCCGCGAGGCCGCCGCCCGCATTCGCACCAGCGGCTCCTGGGGGATCGTGACGTTCAAGGTCTCGGGCGCCGAGAATGCGGGGTACGTCTACCAGATCTCCTCCGGCTCCGAGACGGCGCTGCTGCCGGTGCAGTTGAAGCCGGAACGCCGACACTTCCTCAACTTCGGCGAGACCCGGCAGAGCGGACGATGGTTCCGGGTCAGCGCCCAGTTGCACGTCCTGTGGTACTTGAGCCGCCGGCGCATCACGACGTTGAGCCTGCAGAGGTTCAAGCAGTTCGTCCCCTCAGGCTTCATGGACCCTGGCAGGGGCGGGTACATCGCAATCACCTATGCCCCGGAAGCTGCCGACCTCATCCCTGGCGAGCGGCTGCCGGATCTGGTGGCGTGGCATGTCGGCGCTGACGGCGTCTTTCCGCACGACATCGACTGCGAGCCGGAGATCCTCGGCAGCGAGCAGCTGATCCTGTCGTGGCCGCTGGAGTACCTGCGGCGAGCGACGGTGATGCTCGTTGGTGCGGGCAGCATCGGCGGTGCCGCCGCGCACGCGCTCGCCACGTACGGTGTAGGTCGGCTGTACCTCGTCGACCACGACCGGTTGCGGTGGCACAACCTGGTCCGACATGTTTGCGGCCCGGAGCACGTCGGACGGTTGAAAGTCTCAGCGCTCCGCCACGATCTCGAGCAACTCCGTCCCGGAGTCGAGGTGCACGACTTTGAGCTCGACGTAGCGGAGAACGCCGACCAGGTCCGAGCTCTCCTCGCGAGCACCGACATCGTGGTGGGGGCGACAGACGGCGTCGCGTCCCGTCGTGTGATCAGCCACCTGGCCCGCCGCGCCCGCCTGGACGCGGTACTGGCGTGCGTGCTCGAAGATGGCGCCCTCGGCGAGATCCTGCGCCTGCGACCCTGGCCCGATCGGGGCTGCCTAGCCTGCCAGCGACACGCTCTCCGCGAGGCCGGCGCCATCGACCCGGAGCCAGCCATCGACGCTGGATACGGCACCGGCACCCGCCACCGCCCCATGACCGCGGTCGGCGCCGACCTGCACCTCGTGGGCCAGCTTGCCGCCAAGGCCGCCGTGGCGACCCTGCTCGAGCGCCACGGTGTCGCCGACCAGCAGCTGCCCGGCGACCACGCCATCATCAGCTTGCGGCCCCAACCAGGCCGAGCCCCACCGTTCGACCTGACGCACACCGAAAGCCTCCGATGGCGGTCGGCGACCGCCCCGATCCCCGGCTGCCCCACCTGCGAGGAACCATGACGGTCCGCATCGGCCGGGTCGTCCTCGCGCCGGCCGCGGCCACGACGATCCGGGACGAAGCCGCACGATCCCGCGACGGCGACGAAACCGGCGGTCTCCTCCTCGGCTACATCGAACCCGACGGCACCGCGCACGTGCGGTACGCGGGAGGCCCCGGCCGGGCCGCCGTGCGCGGGCCGGCCTTCTTCCTCCGGGACCTACCCCACGCGCAACGCCTCGCCGCAGACGCATACGCGCGCGACGGCAGCATGTGGATCGGCGAGTGGCATACCCACCCCGGCACCGCACCAGCACCCAGCGATCGGGACCTCAGCACGTATCTGGCGTTCCTCGACGACCCCGAGCTGGGCCTCGACGTCTTCATCGCCATCATCCTGACCAGCCCGACTGCAGCTTGGGACACGCTCCAGGCGCATACGTGGACCTGCTACCAGAGCGGTGCCGAACTCGTGCCGCTGGTGCTGGGGCCGGTCGAGTGCGCCCCGCCCGCGGACCAACTTCCGCCACCAATTCCCATGGAGAGGATTCGCCCGTGACGCTGCCTGCTCGTGCCGCCGCCCTGCGCGGCGACGACTACCAGCACATCATCGGCTGGTACTGGGCATGCCGAGCCCTGGCCGACGCCGACATCATCTCCGTGAGTATCGAGGACGCCGGCGGGGGCGCGTTCGACGACGTCGTCGTCCTCCGCCGCGCTGGCGGCAACTGCTACTACCAGATCAAGAGTTCCAACACCGATGCGACCATCATCGACGCCGGCTGGCTCACCACCGCGACCGCAGCCAACGGTAAGAGCCCGCTCCAGCACTTCCACGCAACGTGGGCAAAACATCGACTCGAAAATCCGCAGCCGCAGTTTCAACTGATCACCAACCGGGCCTTCGACCCAACGGACCAGATCCTTAAGCTTCGCGACAAGGTGACGAACAGAATCGGTCCGGGTCTTCGGCCCAAGACCCCGCGGAGCAAAGCCGGCAAGCAGCGCAAGGACTGGGCCACTCACCTCGGCATTCCCGAGTCCGAGCTGCTGGAGTTCCTGGACGAGTTTGAACTGCACCACGAGGGCGGCGAAACGTCTTGGCTCCGGCAGGCGAGCGACGCGATGCGCGCCGCGGGCCTGCGGGACGACGCCGCCGCCGTACTCCGCGGCCGCGACCTCGTCCGCGAATGGGTTAAGACCGGCGCCGGCCCGCGGACACGCGACGCCATCCGGCATCAGGTCACCGACGCCGACCTCCTCGCGCGCAGAGGCACCCTTGTATTCGCCGTCCACGCGATCGACCAGCCGGCTCACAGCCTGCAACCACACGTCACGCTCGATCTCGTTGACCTCTACGAGGGCGCGACCAGTTGGGAACGGCGGCAGCTGCGTAACCCGGACGACTGGCAGGAGAAGGTCATGCCCGCTCTGGCCGAGAAGGTGCACGATCTTGAAGCGTTCGGTATCCGGCGAGCGCACGTCACCGGCGCCATGCGACTGCCTATGTGGTTCGCTACGGGAGTCGGACTCCCGAGAGTCCGCGGATGGGTTGTGTCGGTATACCAGGGCACCGCCGAATGGCGCAGCGACGCACCACCCGCAACGGTCGAGGCCCAGGAACTCGGCCACGTCGAACTCGGCCAAGGTGATGACCTCGCCGTGGCCATTGCATTGACCCTCGACATCGCCGAGGACGTCGAGGAATATCTGCGCAGCAACGGCGCCCCCGTGCGCGAGCTGATCACCCTGGAGCCTGAGAAAGTGTTGGGTAACCGGGTGGCTACTTCTGGTTGAGTTCGTCGTCGAGGCGTCGGGCTGCCTCGGTCTCGATCGGGCCTTGCGGCTCGACGTCCTCACCGGCTAGGCGCGCGGCCATCAACCGG